>NZ_NJBR02000003.1:0-39314 GCF_002204235.2 Wolbachia endosymbiont of Wuchereria bancrofti | reverse complement strand
TACCAAAGCACCAACTTTATGAGTACTTTGGAGACTTACATATATAACAAAAATTGCATTTTCTCTTGCTAAGTGACTGTGTTTTTTATTTTCCATAATATATATTATGTAATTTTTATAGATGCCAATGGATAGGTTTTTCATCTATTAGAATCCTTTGCTTTCTTCTCAATATATCTACACATTAGGATGGATAGCTCGTATAGAATTAACATTGGTACAGCAAGCCCTACTTGGCTTAACACATCAGGTGGAGTTAAGATCGCAGCAATAATGAAAATTGCTACTATAGCGACTCTGCGCTTATTCGACAAATTTTGCGTAGTAAGTAATCCAACCCTAACCATTAATGTCAGTATGACTGGAATTTGAAATGCAGTGCCAAATGCAAACATGAACTGGAGAACAAGATCTAGATACTCGCTAACTGACGGCATAAACTCTATCGGTATGCCAAAGGATTTACCACTGTGTTCAAAAGCAATAAAAAACTTCCATGCTAGAGGGAATATGTAGTAATAGACTACAGCGGCTCCTGTTATAAATAAAATCGGTGTTGCAATTAAGTATGGCAACAACACTGCCCTTTCGCTTTTGTATAATCCGGGTGCTAAAAACATATAGAATTGCCATGCAAATACAGGAAAAGAAAACAAAAACGCGCTCATTATTGCAACCCTGAGATATACAAAGAATGCTTCTGTTAAATCTGTATAGATTAGAGAAAAGTCGTTACTATTTTTTGTAACTTCTATTAAGGGTGTAAGTAAAAAATAATATATATTTTCTTTAAAATAGTAGCAAAGACCAAAGACGATGAGAAAAAATAGAAAGCAAAAAATAACCCTTTTCCTGAGTTCTGTGAGGTGTTCATAAAAGGAAGCATATTTGTTAGGGTTTCTATTCATATTCTATTATAGCACAATAATGCTATGTCCAACATCCTTAGTGAAAAAGCCCATTCGTTATCGTACCAAGCTGCAACTCTACAGATATCACCTATAACATATGTGCCGGCTAAATCCACAATTGCACTATAAGGGTTATGCACGAAATCTATTGAGACTAAAGGTTCCTTACATATGGAAAGCACATCATTTGCTGAGTTTTTAAACATTTCGTTTATTTCTTTAGCTGTTACTTTCTTGTCAGTGGTGAATTTAAGGTCAACCATAGAAACGTTAGCAACTGGAACTCTAATGGCAGTGCCGTCTAGCTTTCCCTTTAATTCAGGAATGACAGAGCCTATTGTTTTTGCTGCTCCAGTTGTGGTTGGCACCATAGACAACCCGCAGGCCCTTGCCCTGCGTAAGTCTCTATGGTTACCATCGAGAACATTTTGGTCATTCGTGTAGGCATGTACAGTGGTCATAAAACCGCTTTTCATATCTAAATTGGAGTGCAGAACCTTCACAACCGGAGCAAGACAATTTGTGGTACAAGAACCTGCTGATATTACTTTATGCTCTTTTTTGAGCATATCATTATTCACACCATAAACTATAGTTATATCAGCATCTGAAACTGGAGCAGAGACAATAACTTTTCCTGTATTATGCTTTGCCGCTTCTGCTCGCTTGTTAAATGCACCAGTGCATTCAAGTACTACATCAACATTCCAAGGAATATTTTCAGGGTTCCGTTCTCTGTATAAAGAAAACTTTTTGCCATTTGTAGAAATCCAATTTTCGGACTCATTAAAACCAATATCACCATTAAATTTGCCGTGAACAGAATCATACTTAATCAAATGTGCATGCTGTTTAGTACTGAGTGATCCATTCACAGCTACAACTTCTATTTGTTCATTATATTTTCCTACTTCATGGATAGCACGCAATACACTTCTTCCTATTCTACCAAGACCGTTAATTCCTACGCGAATCCTCATTTCTTCATCTAAAAAATTTAATTATAGAAAATGTTGTTCAATTTTGCATTCTATTCTTTCGTTTTTTAGTTGGTAACTAACCAGAGCAAAATAGGTAGACTTTTCCCTACTCTTTCCTTTGTTAGATCTTTCTTTATATTGTCATCCCAGTACGTGACGCATAGCTATACAAATATTGTAATTTTAGTCCACCAGAGATGGTGTCATTCCAGCGCGTGATGCCAGGCGCGGTTCTTCATCCGCGATTTGTTCGCGGTATCTCTAGATCCCGCTAACAAGCAGCAGAATGACGGCAATTACAATATTTAAGAAATTTACTAAGTAGTGCCAAACAGAAGAAATCTGTCAAACCAGGAAGAAACTCCTTAATTTAAGTTTTTAGGAGCCCCAAAGGCAATTATTGCTACTGCAAGAAAATTAGCATGTATCTTTTATCAAATGTTGAAATATGGACAAGAATATGTGAAAAGAAATATAGACTACTATGAAACACATTATTAAAGAGAAAGTTGTGAAAAATTTGATCAAAAGGGCACGGAATTTTGGTCACATGTTGGTTTAACAAGGAGAGTTGATTGAGGAGTTTTTTAGGAGAAAAAAAAAGGCAAAAGGAGTCCTGGTTAATATCTATTTAAAAACATTGGCGTTTTTTTATGTTTTAAACACTTAATAACTACGACTCAACTGCTTTTAAACCGCAACCAACCTAAACTATAAGCGTTAAGAAATTAACTAGCAGAAAAAAGGACAAAAGAAACCCCGTTAGCTAGTTATTCACTATCTATTTTATAATGTTGGAATTTTTTTAATGTTTAAGTGCCCAGTAGGAGGATTTGCAGCACTAGCTGACAGTGTAGACAACAATGTAAAAGACATGAGATGCACATAGTGCAAAAAATAAAACATGAAACACAGATACGTTAAGTTTTTTTTATTTTATCTGCACAGACTGAAGATAAACAAATAGCTTCAGTGCTGTGATAAGGGGGCTGGCAAGGTTTGTCAAGTAGTTTTTGCATTTCTGTAAGCTACTTTGAATTCTATGTATCAAATCACAATGTTTGTGCAGTTCATTGATAAATCAAGAAGTTATAGTAAAGATAGACGTTGGCAAAAGATTACTGAAAGCTACAAACTATGCCTTTTCGTGTAATCTTTAAATGCACCTTGGTTAGAGTCAAAATATAGCTTCACACTGCCAATTGGCCCGTTTCTTTGTTTTGCAATAATGAGCTCTGCAACATTTCTAATTTTCTCCATTTTTTCTTGCCACTCTCGATGTTTATTGCTTCCCTCACTTGGCTGCCTTCTCAGTTCGTAATATTCTTCTCTATAGAGGAACATTACTATGTCTGCATCCTGCTCTATGCTTCCTGAATCACGTAAATCAGCAAGTTGTGGTTTTTTGTCGTCTCTCTGTTCAACAGAACGGGAGAGCTGCGACAGTGCAACGACAGGAATATTTAGTTCCTTTGCAATTGCCTTTAAGCCTTGTGTCACTTCCGAAATCTCTTGCACTCTATTTTCATTGCTTCTCTTTGTTGTTCCTCTGATTAACTGCAAATAATCAATAAATACTGCTTCTACGTTATATAATTGATATAACAAACGTATTCTGGTACGAAGAGCGCTGATTGATAGCGCAGGAGTATCGTCTATGATGAAAGGCAATTCAGATAATTCCGCACTAGCATTGATGAATTCATGCAATTCAAAATCACTAATCCTTCCAGTTAATGCTTTATAATAGCTAATTCCTGAGTCTATAGTGATTAATCTTGTAGTTAATTGTTCTGCTGACATTTCAAGTGAAAAAAACGCTACATAGTGTTGTTTATCTCCTCTCTTTTGCAAGACCTTACAAGCATTAAGTGCAATATTTAGTGCCAATGCTGTCTTACCCATAGAAGGCCTTGCAGCCAAAATTAATAGATCAGACTTCTGCAAACCACCAAGGAGCTGATTTAGATCTTGAAGTCCGGTTGTAATGCCTAGAGTCTCTGGATTATTTTTTAGCGTACTAATTTTTTTGACTACATCTTTAACTGAACTTGCAAGCTTTATATATGTTTTCTCACCTAGCCTTTTTACTGCTAAATTGAATAACTTAGTCATCACTTGCTCAATTTGCACCTGTGCAGAATTTTCGATGTCATAGTTGTAACTATCATTAACTATCTCCTGTCCGAGCTTGATTAAGCACCTTCTTAAGTAGGTATCGCGGATTATTCTAGTCAAACTATAGATATCGAGTGCAATACTTGCCTTTGCTGCAAGCTTTGCAAGATATTCAACTCCACCACATTCGATAAACGCTTGGTTATTTTCAAAAAACATTTTAAGGCTCAGTTCATTGGCAACTATACCGTGTTTTCTGGTTTTAGATATCTGTATGAAAATACTTTGATGCAGTGGATCGTAGAAATTCTCTGCAGTGATTGTGTCTTCAACCGCATCACAGATTCTATTATCACGAATCATTGCGCCAATAAGCATTTGTTCTGCTTCTAAATTATGCGGTAATTTACATATTTCCTTATCTACACTTTTTGAATTGATGAGACTAGCTAGTTTATTCATTTTAAGTTTTTAGAGTAACTGTCGATTATTGTAGAATATTTAGTATTCATTTGAAAGATGTAAAAGCAAAAAAATTTGACTAATCCTGTATTGTCTATACCATTTAAAAAGGCCCCCGTGGTGGAATGGTAGACACGGCAGACTCAAAATCTGCTGCTTGCAAAAGCATGCTGGTTCAAGTCCGGCCAGGGGCATTCAAATATTGGAAAGTGCATTATGTTACACAAACTTTTTGGTCATTTATTTTCTGTTCTCTCTTCTATAAATATTATTCAAAGGGTAAAAAATGATGGAAATGAGATATGTTATGTTACAGGACTTAGGCGCTATATCTCGGTATTGCTTGATTTTATTATTATCGTTTTATTCTTGTTATTCTTAGGATTTTTTAGCCGAGCCTTAAATCATCTCTTAAACTCAAAAGATGAGATAACACTCAGCCAAATTGCTGCAAAATATCAAATGCAAGTGCCACTGTCTGCAGAAGAAAAAACGGTGCAGAATAGGCTTATAAAATTATGGATCCTAAGTCAAATAGTCCAATTCATCATGCTCTTTAGCTATGTTGCATATATGTGGATAAAGTTCGCTGCTACACCTGGAAAATTATTGTTTGGGCTCAGAGTTGTAGATGCGCAAACTTTTGGAAAGATAACCCTAAGACAGGCAATTAAGAGGTTTTTTTCCTTCATATTGTCGGTTGCACCACTATTTTTAGGCTTCATATGGTCAAATTTCAACAAGCGCTGCCAAACTTGGCATGATAAGATCGCAGGCACAGTGGTTGTTACGAGTAAAAGCCTTAGAAGACAAGGTAAAAAACTACTTGACAAAATTTAACAACTCTATTACCATAATAGTAAAGGTATTTCTGGCTCATAGCTTGTTTTCGAATAGGTTCAATGGTAAAATTTAGTAAAAAACTTAAGGTGTTTTTTGGTGGTTACACCAAATTATAGTAGTTGTATATCTTTTAAGTTTTTCTGCACTCAGCCAAATCGCGCTTAAACTAAGCATCAGCAAATTATTACAGTATCAATTTAAATTATTATAGGGTCAAAACCAGCATCTCGGGATTTCTTTTGCCTTTTTTTTACTTATTAAGTTTCTTAAATATTCATAGCTAAAAGTTAGTTGCACAAGATCTAGCTTAAGGGTCCATTAAGCCAAGTAGCTAAAACGAAATGGCATCTTAAATCTAGTTCAAAAATTCACTCAGGTTAATGATAATTAAATATCCCTAATTAAAAACAAAGAGAGGTCAATTAATTATAAAATGAAGGTGATGGCACAAAAATTTGGTGAATGGAGCAATTGCAGTTTATCTGACAAGTGCTATTTTGACATGATTTTTTTATAAAAATGCTGCTTTTTGCGGTGTGAGACCGAAGGTAGAGCTGCTATTCCAGCATGTAACGTTGGAACGCAGAGATTTAATCTATGGTAAGCAACAGAGTAACGAAAAATTGATTTTATAATGCAGGATATTTTGCTACTATATTTGTATAGCTTTTAGGTTAAGAAATATCTTATTAATATTACTTGTAACTGGTTTACTTACTGGTTGTTTTACAACACTATTTTCTGATTCTGCATAAGCAATTCGAATGAAGGTGGTAGGTAGTGAAGGCGACTTAATAGAAAAAGTTGAATGCGTTGTAAATGACCCACCTGGGGTGAGCCGTTTTACTACAGTTTGTTGATTGTGAAAAGGTAGATTATAAACAACTAAATGTGATGGTAGGTGAAAGTTTTAATAAGGTTGTTTTATTAAATCTACTATGGTGGTCTGGTTTTGTTATCGACACAGTTACCGGATCTTACAAACAATATCTATCATACTATGTAACCATGGAGAAATCTAATTCATAGTGGAAAAATGCTTAAACGCAGTGGCCCGAAAAAATTAAAGTCTATAGTAGAAAGTTATGCATTGAAATGCATAAAGAATAGAATAAGCAGAAATGAAATACGTCTTATTTTAAACTGGAAGAATATAGTTGGAATAGAAATAGCAGAGTGTACAAAACCGAAAAAGATCTCATATGCACAAAATATAAATTCAGGTGTATTGCATCTGGTGGTAATAAATGGTAGTAAAGCGTTGGAAATTCAGCATATGGTCTCTCTTATGATCGAGAAAATCACGATATTTTTTGGCTACAAAGCAGTATATGGTATAAAAATTAAGCAAGAGAGTATTGACTATTTCACTATATAAGGTAACCTAAATATATAGAATAACTTGGTATATCAAAGTGAGTAGAGTTTGCGAATTAACAAATAGAAAGAAAGCTTTTGGTAATAAAGTATCACATTCAAATCGTAAAGCAAGACGCATCTTTCTTTTAAATTTACATAATGTTACATTGATAAGTAATATTTTGAATAAAAAATTTAAGTTTCGTGTAGCAATAAGGACTTTAAGGACTATAGATTATAAAGGTGATCTTGACGCTTTTTTGCTCAATACAAGAACAGTTGAACTAAGCGAAAAAGCACAAAAAATAAAAAGAAAATTGAAGAAAGTTTTAGCAAAACAAGAGGTAGAATTAGGCATCTCAGATGCATAGCAAGCCTACATGGCTCAGAGCAAAAGCTCCGGCTGGTGAAGTATTCAATGAGACCTTAAATACTGTTAAACTGCATGGTCTACATACAGTGTGCGAAGAGGCTGCATGTCCAAATATTGGCGAATGTTGGAACAAACGTCACGCTACTGTGATGATTCTTGGTTCTGTTTGCACTCGTGCTTGTGCATTTTGCAACGTTACAACTGGTATCCCTAATAAGTTAGATCCTCACGAACCAGAAAATTTAGCAAAAGCAATAAAAAAGTTAAACTTAAAATATGTTGTCATTACCTCCGTCAACCGTGATGATTTACCAGATGGTGGAGCAAGTCAGTTTATAAAGTGTATAGAAGAAATTAGAAAAATAACTCCAGAGACAACAGTAGAAATTTTAACTCCTGATTTTTTAAATAAGAAAGGAGCATTTGAAGCAATCGCTGTTGCGTCACCTGATGTCTATAACCACAATATTGAAATGGTGCCGAGATTATATGCAAGAATAAGACCGCGTGCTCGTTATTTTCATTCACTATACTTGTTAAAAATGGTGAAGCAAATTAATCCTAAACTCCTCACAAAGTCAGGGCTTATGGTTGGTCTTGGAGAAACGAAAGAAGAAATACTTCAAGTTATGGACGATTTGCGAAGTGCTGAAGTTGATTTTATCACAATCGGTCAATATCTTCAACCAACTCCAAAGCATGCAAAAATTGATAGGTATGTTACCCCAGAAGAATTTGAGCATTATAAATATATTGCTTATTCTAAAGGTTTCTTAGTGGTTGCATCGAGTCCACTAACTAGATCATCATACCATGCTGAAGAGGATTTTAATAGGCTCAAGGCTTGTCGTTAATATTAGATTTCTTTAAGATCTGAAACATGATTGTGTAAATCATATGTGTTAAGTTAAGCAGGGTTGAAGAATTGAGAGATACGCTTCAAGTTAAAGCGGCAGATTTAAGCTAGTAAGGCTAGTAGATTATAGGTCTCTAAAAGTTGTTTTTTTACTTTTTTATGAATCCTGAGCGCAAGATGCACTTGTTTCACTTACCACTTTTAGCGGTTTATCACCTAAACTATGTTCCACTTTTGTCTCACATTACGTTTTGGTAAGCTACCAGACACGAGTCTAATTGCAAACTCAAATCTAGCACTAATTGAAAAAGAGGTGGTAGAATTCCAAAGTGCTGAACTTACAGATAAAAATAGATATAAGCTGAGTAATCTAATGAGAGGGCAAGAAGGTACCGAAGAATATGGGTACACTGCAGGTGAGAATTTACCCTGCTTGATGATTCAATAGTACCTTTTTGAAGCACCAAGGGGAAAAGAATTTTACCTTAAAGCGGTCACTTATGGTGATTCATTGTGCAATACGTGGGCAAAGGTATTCCTATAGTAATTAAAATTTAATAATTTTATATTTAAATTAGTATTAATAATATTAATGATAGAAGTATAACATATTAAAGAAAATACTTAGTAAGTTAAAAGGTAAAGTGAGGAAGTATTAGTATACTAATCTAAGGCCTACAGAAGAAACGCTCAATTTTGTTTATAGAACACATAAAGGACCTAGATATTGATTTTAACAGCGAATATGAATTTGCTCATAATCTTGTTATTAATGGAAAGGTAATAACTAACGACTTTATTAAAAATCTATATTCAAAATATGAAAATCTAATTCCAAAGGATAGGGGTGAAAAGGGGAACTACCGTCTATTCCTTAAAGCGGGTTTTCACAGAATGTTTGTGCGTGCTGGTGCAACAGCTCCCAATAACTCTATTATGGAAGAATTGATAACTTATTATAACAGATCTGGGTACATGAGATTTCCCTCTTTACAGGATTTACTTTATCCTTTTGGATTACGCATGTATTCCTTAGAATTTTTAACTCCCTTCTACAAAGAAAGGATTTATATGGATTGTAAAGGCCCTAATTGTTGGAATTTAGTTTTAGCATAAACGAGTGTGTATACAATAACCAACAGGTCCTAGTATGCAATCTACACAATTCAGTGGCATTTAAATTAAAAAGTAAAGATGGAAATGTAGCGTATGACATGGTAACATATCTCTTACTATTCCTAAAGAGTTAAAAAACTACAAAGCAAATGTTGTTCGGTATTATTGTTGAATATTTTCGGAAGTTTTGCAAAAAATTGGGCTTTAAATTTGAAAATAATTCCCTCTTTGGTAGACTCCATCGCATATCCATAGGTAGATTATTTACTTGTGCTTGCGATAGGTTTATAATCCTTATCGTTTTCAGAAATAAAGAGTATTGCTCCTCTTCAACTCTTTTCTTCACTAGCTAAAGTAAAACTTGCAATATTATCTTTAATATGCGGTAAGTCAATCATTTCTATGACGGTTTTGCTAATGTGAGAAGGAAGGTATTCTTTAAGCATAAGTGACCTCATTGAAGGATTTGACGTTAATCGGATAGCCAAAATAGAGAATTATCCTGAGATTCTTGCATTTTTGATCTTGCAGAGAAGTAGCTTTCCCTTTGGTTACACTGAGCTAAACTTCTTCTTCATACCACCTTTCAAACTGCTGGTAATAGCTTCGTTAGCCTTGGTCATAGCGCGATCAAACACTTCCAACAACCTCTTTAATAAGCTTGGAGTTAACGAAGAGATAAAATTAACAAATATATTACTATTTTTATCATCTCCGCTTGCTTTGTAGTCTATCGAAATAATTCCCCTACTTTTCCCGCCAGTCAGAAGTTTCCCAACTATAGGAATTTTTAACAGAGACTTATTAATCGAATATGCCGGTATTACTTGTCCTTCAACCTGAAATTTATAACCTCTAATATCAAGCTTGCCACTAGTGCTAATACCTAACTCCGCTCCTTCAAGCCAAGATTCTTCAATTTCAACAGTACCATCTTTATGTGAAAAAGGTGCGTTATACTTATAAAAGTATACACCTTCATTCTTTATAGTATTCACAATCCCAGGAAGCGAAGACATCGATAATAAAGTAGTGAGTAGTGGAGCATCTTTAATATAGAAATTACCAATAGATAGCATACCATAATGTTCTCCACTTTCCCTCTGAGGAGATAGGTAAAAAGATAATTTACCATTTTTGACTGATTTACTAATGCCTAAAGAACGCAAAAGCATACCTGAATTATCCGCATGTACTTCCAGTCCTATTTCACTGTACTCTGCTAGTATATTACTGTTATCTTCTAGGAACTGCCCTGTAAATTGACTTCCATTGCAATTACCTTTAGTGCAGCTTATATTCAAGCTAGCATCTTTTATAACAATGCCTTCCTTCATAATTACATTGTCAACATTCATACTAACTTCCACATTATTGCTTAATCCACTATCATTTTTGCCAAGTAAATCTAAAATATCACTTAAGTTAATTTTCTCACCACAAACGTTTATGATATTTTTTTCCTTACCTGACTTAATTTCTACACTAAGATCATTATCAGGTAACTTAAAGCTACTAGAATTTAAATACAAATCCCCATTTTCTACTCTTCCGCTAAATTTTATATCTAAATCGTTCCCTATAACATCCAACTTGTCTATTAACAACCTATTGGCCCCTTTTAACTTTACAGAGAACGAAATTTTATTGTGATCCTCAAAACGATTTTTCCACCCTAAATAACTTGAACGCGATTCAAACTCTGATAAATCTACATTACCATTAACATATCCAGTCTTATCTTGATTTATCACTGATTCTATATTCACATTGAAGTAACCACCATCGAAATTAAATATTTGAGCAGGTAAATCTCCAGCCAAATTCCAGGTAAAACTTTCATTTTTGTTGCTACTTTTTAGGTCAAATAGCAGCTGTGTATTATTTACTATACCACTACCATTTAAATCTATAAAGTCACTGCCAAAATCAAGCTTAATATCATACCTACCAAGATTTGCATCATAGATAACTAGATTGTCAATTTCAGAATGAAATTTGGCAGAAAAGTTCACTTCTTTATCATCAGCATTTATATTAAAGACGCGAAAACTGAATACAGATTTTGCTGCTCCCCCTATTTTGTTCTTTTCAACCTTAATCACATCATCCAGCTTAAATTTTATAGGTTCATACAATCCATAAGCATCACTTACAGCTTGGCCATTAATGGTTAAAACTGAATCCTCCCTGTCAAGAGAATTCATTTCAATATTACCACCATTAATAGTGAAATTCTGAAACTTAGCGCTATTTACAGTAATTTTGAGACTGTCATTCTTAAGAACCAAGTCACCGCTTAATTCCCTTACTTGCTCAAAGTCTTCATCAAATTTTACGCTGCCATTTTCTATATCAGCAACTACAATGACGTCTGATAGACCATTATTAATCAAGTTGTTAATTTTGCCATTAAAGCTTACTATTACATTTAAAATGTTTCCATCGACGTTATCACAATACCAGCTTTTAAATTCATTATTCATTATGTCATCTGGTACATAAGTGCATAAATCCTTTGCAGCAAATTTACTAATATTAACTCTAAACAAAGCATGATTTGAACTAAAGTTCATCTTGCCCATTAAAGAGAGATACGTACCATTCAGATTAAAATGAAAGTTTTTTACACCAATGACCCCATCATTATATGTTAAATTTATATTCACATTAGTTATGGCTAAGTTTTTATTCACACGATTTTCTGTATTTAAAATATATACATTCCCATCTATAATCTCATCCTTTCCATTAATTCTTATCGAGAAGTTTCCCTGAAACCCTATATTTTTGCCTAAATTGTAATTTTTAATTAACGTGGAAAATTTACTAAATAGTTCCAATTTTAGGTTATAAAATGTCCCGTACACATTTAGCAGATCGTTGCGATTTTTTATTGTAATAGACAAATCATCCAAAAACCCCTTTTCATCTCTTGTATGAACACGAATATCTAAAACATCAAAATCTTCCCTTTTCCCTACATATAATTCATCAATAAATAGTTCACCTTCCGTGCTTTTATTGATCGCAATGTTAGTAATTTCAATCCTCGAACCTGTATTTAAGTCAAAAAAGAATTCCCTTACTGCCTTTAAAGAATTTTTCAAACCAAAATCAACCACTTTAAAATCAGCTTTTTCCTGATCGACATACGCACACACATTATCAGCTAGAACTTGAGAAATTTTTACATTAGCTCTAAACAGGGAACTTAATTTGAAATGTACAAAAAGATTAGGAGCTTCTATAGTAAAACCAGAATTTACTATTTTCAAATTTGTAATAACCAAATAGGGATCCTTGCCGTCTTTCTGCAAAATAACTGAAGTACTCCCAATATTAACATCTGAGTTGGCAAATGTTTTCGATATTTTACTCTTTACGTAAAAATTGATATAACTAATATTGATTTCTAAAGGACTTTCACCTTTAAAAAAAATAAAAAAGCAGAATGTCAACAATAAAGCTATAGAAAATGATATAATAATCTTTTTAAGCATCAATTATCGCTTTTCTTGCTAAATTATTAGCCTCCTCATTATGTTTATCGCCATTGTGAGCTTTAACCCACTTCCAATTAATTTTGTGTTGTGAAGCAATATTATCCAATTCTTTCCACAACTCTATATTTTTTACTAATCTTTTACTACTTGTCTTCCAGCCATTCATTTTCCACTTACTTACCCACTCTGTTATACCAGATTTAATATAGAGGCTATCCGTATACAAATTAATATTACAAGAAAATTTTAACGCCTTTAATCCATTGATCACTGCTGTTAACTCCATTTTATTGTTTGTAGTATTTTCTTCTCTACCATAAATATCTTTTCTATGATCTTGAAATAATATAATAGCCGCCCATCCTCCTGTGCCAGGATTACCAGAACATGCTCCATCCATGTATATTGTTACTTCCTTTCTATTCACCTTTAAACTATAACAAATTAATAAAGTATATAGTTGCTCCTATGAAAGTACAATTTTAATGAAACCTATAGATGCACAGGCGGTTTAAGCTGCACCTTTAAATTTTATTATAGAAACAAAGAAAAGTGCTACAATGAGCGTTATTAGAAGAAAAAGTAAAAAATAGTTTTTATATTTCTGCTGTTCTTTCATAGTCAAAACAAATCAATAGAACACAAAATAATACTAGCAAACAGAAAAAATAGATAAGAGATTGAGTAAGAAAACATTCTTTTCTGTGAGCTATGATCCTTCAACTTTATGATAGACACAGCATACCAAATAAAAATGCAACCTCCAAAGATTGCCATACCTAGATAAAATAGAGCCCTCTTCAAGAATAGAGCTGGAAGTAAGCTAGTTAACATCAGCAACACACTATAAACTAATATATATTTTCTTGTTTTTTCCGGGCCGTAAACAATATTGAACATTGGAACTGATGCTTTCTCATAGTCTTCAAACTTATTCAAAGATAAGGCCCAAAAGTGTGGTGGAGTCCACATAAAAATTATTAAGAATAGAACAAAACTCCCCCAACTCACAGAACCAGTCACAACTGCCCAGCCAATTATTGGAGAAAAAGCACCTGATGCACCACCGATAACGATATTCTGCGGAGTACGCCTTTTGAGCCAAATCGTATATATGAAAATATAAAATAATATGCCAATTGCAAGCAAAATAGCAGAAATATAGTTTACTGCTATTGCCATAATAAATACTGACAATACCCCAAGGGTTACACCAAATTCAAGTGCACTTTCCGCAGAAACCCTACCAGAGGGTATAGGACGAGCTTTTGTCCTCTTCATGAGCAGATCTATGTCCCTATCATACCACATATTTATAGCACCTGCAGATCCTGAGCCAAGAGCAATACATATAAGGGATATTAGTGCCAGAAAAGGGTGAATACTACCTGGAGCAGCAACCATTCCAGCAACTGCAGTAAATACTACAAGGTACATTATCCTTGGCTTCAGCAAACGCCAAAAATCCAGTACTGTCGATTCAATATTTAACAAAGTATTTGCATGCATTCTATTTTATCACTGGTGGTTTTTCGAAAGCATGAAAAGGCGGTGGTGAAGATATCGTCCACTCCAAGGTATCACCTCCCCAAGGACTATTCCCAACTTCCTTACCCCATTTGAAGAGGTGTATAACTATAAACACAAAAAACATAACTGAAATAAAGGACATGTATGAACCAATTGAGGATATATAATTCCAAGGTATGAACGCATCAGGATAATCAGGTATACGTCTTGGCATACCAGCTAACCCCAGAAAATGCTGAGGTAAAAAAGTGATATTAGTACTAATAAAAGTAAGCCAAAAGTGTATTTTTCCCAGGCATTCATTATATTGCTTACCTGACATTTTGCCTATCCAGTAATAAAAGCCAGCAAAAGCTCCGAATAAAGCAGCCAGCGACATGACATAATGAAAGTGAGCAACAACATAATAGGTATCGTGCAAAAGCTTATCTATTCCACCATGAGACAGAATTATTCCGGTTATACCGCCACCAACAAACATGAAAATAAAACCCAGTGCAAAGAGCATAGGTGTCTTAAACTCAATCGCTCCACCCCACATAGTTGCAATCCAGCTAAAGACTTTCACGCCAGTTATAACACCGATAAAAATTGTAGTGGTGCTGAAAAATATAGCAGCATCTTCACTAAGCCCAACAGTGAACATATGATGAGCCCAAACCATGAAGCCAAGTATTGTTATACCTATCATAACATAAACCATTCCCATATAACCAAATACAGGCCTATGAGAAAAAGTTGACACAACCTGGCTTATGATGCCAAATGCAGGAAAAATAATTATGTAAACTTCAGGATGACCAAAAAACCAAAATAGATGCTGAAATAACACAGGATCACCACCACCAGCAGGATCAAAAAAGGAAGTGCCAATATTGCGGTCAGTAAGCAGCATAGTGATAGCACCAGCAAGTACTGGTAAGGCGACAATTAGCATGAATGACGTTAACAAGATAGACCAAACAAACAACGGCATCTTAGTTAATGACATTCCTTTTGTACGCATGTTAAATATAGTAACTATAAAGTTGATCGCTCCAACAATCGATGACACACCAGCAACATGGAGTGCAAATATAGCAAGGTCAACTCCTGCACTTGGATGAGACATAACTTGTGATAAAGGTGGGTATAAAGTCCAACCTGTTCCAGGACCTTCACCAACAAACACTGAAAGGATAAGCAAAATAAAAGATGATACTAATAACCAAAAACTTAAATTATTCATACGAGGAAATGCCATATCTGGTGCACCAATCATAAGAGGTACAAACCAATTACCAAATCCCCCTATTAGAGCCGGCATTATCATAAAAAACACCATTATCAACGCATGTCCTGTAACCATTACGTTATATAATTGGTAGTTGTTGTTGAATATATTAATGTGCATTAGCTGAGTGCGAATAACTACAGATAATAATCCACCAATGATTCCAGCTAATATGGAAAAAATGATGTATAGAGTCCCTATGTCTTTATGATTAGTAGAAAATAGCCAACGTCTTATGCCTTTTGGTATGTCACTCATAATCTGTACCCCAAATTTAACTTACTAATTTTTTATTTTCAATCCACTTATTAAAATCTTCCTTGCTTACTGCTTCAATAACAATTGGCATAAATCCATGACCTTGACCACACAATTCATAGCATTGCCCATAATAAACACCAGGTTTTTTGACGTTAAACCATGCTTCATTAAGCCTACCTGGTATTGCATCGATTTTTATGCCGAAAGCTGGTACTCCCCAGCTGTGTATCACATCTCCTGCCGTCACTTGCAAACGAACGTTAGTATCAACTGGCAAAACTACGTTATTATCAACAGAAAATAGCTTCAAATCTCCTTTGACAAAATCGTCTTTTTCTTTAATATAGCTGTCAAACGACACACCTTGATATTCCGGATATTGATAGCTCCAATACCATTGATGACCAATAACTTTTAGTGTTATGTCAGCCTTCGGTATTTTTTCCTGTAACTTAAGTAATTTGGCATTCTCAAAAGCCAATATACCAACAATAATCGTTGGTATAACAAACCAAACAATTTCTAAAAGAACATTATGATGAGTTTTACTTATATTTGTTACTTTACTTTTACGAAAGCGAAACATTACATAAGCTAGTAATGCCCACACAAAAAGCATTATTGTAACCATCACACTCATCGCAAACGAATGTGACTTAACTATAACCTCCATTATCTCAGTTGCAGGGGCAGGAAACCCAAATTGCCAAGAAGTAGGAGCAGAGGCAACTGATATGCCTGAATAAAACATTATCAACAGTGCTAATAACTTCACCATATTTGTTTACTGTAAAACTAAGTGACATACTGTATAATAATATATATAAACTTACTATGCAAACAGAGATTAGTGATGGCTAATAATTTTTTAGCATTCAATAGCTATAATAATACAATACTAATTTGAGGAAAAAAGCATTTACATGAATCTATTTTAGGTTAAAATATTATAATATTTTAAATTAAGTATTTACTTTAAGTAAATTCTATAATAAGTTTAATAGTGTCTGTTACTGCTAATAACCCTCTAGCCTCACACCTAAAAGCAGTAACAGACACTATTAAACTTTATAGAAAATAATCATAGAACGTACTATATATCAATACAAAATTTTCTATTCAGCATTGTTTCTATTATTTTAAAGAATTGAAATACTGAAACTTTAAGCAAATGCGTTGCAGCTTTGTTTCAGTAATAATTCACACACATTCAGGACATTTCTTTATTTTGTAGCACATGCATAGCTTCTGATCATGATTTGTATAACCATGCAAATTTGATTTTCTGAGCGCTGTATTTCTTTTAAGACGACAAGCAAGGGTGTACAACCATGTGGATCTTAGCTTGTAATATTGCTCCACTCCTTATGAACATATTAATAGCATCCTTATTTCCTCCAATAGCAACTGTGTTAAAGCTAAAGCAATATCTTTTTCTGTACTTACCTTTATATACTTCTTAAATATATTATTTTCTTCATGAAGCACGGCAAAAAATAGTGTTAACAGCTAAGTAATTTCCTACATTACCACGATCTGGAATGCGAACTATGAAATCCTAAAAATTACGACAAATACGCACCTATTTCTTCAAATTTCTTAGCGTAAGAACATACTCCATAATATTTTTATTAACTCAAAGCTACCCCTTCTAGGTCACTATCATTTATTAGCATAATTACCTTTTCCTTAATTGAATACGTGGCAATTATGTAGCGCTGGGTCCACTATGTCAAATATGCAGGGCTACATATTATTGATATTAGACTTCTTACATAACCTAAACTAAAGGATAGCTGCAGTATTTATGCTTTTTTTAGTGTTTTTTATTCTGAATGCTATCTACTTTTTTACAACTAGTCCTTAGCCATAAATATTTAAGGAATTTACTAAATAGCACCGAACAGAAGAAATCTGTCAAATCAGGAAGAAACTCCTTAATTTAAGTTTTTAGTAATTTTTTGGTATAGTTGATAGTAAAAGTGCATTGGGTACATATTATAGAAGATAAAAAAATAACTAGGGGCCCCAAAGGCAATTGCTGCTACTGTAAGAAAGTTACTAGGCAGAAAATATTCCGTATAGATAGTGTTTACTCTCTAATCCTACAAATTGGCATATTATACTATCTTAAACGCTTTATAAGCGAGTTTCAGCTTATATAGGAAAAACCTAGAAATGTTGTGAAGACATAAGGTACATATAGTGCAAAAAATTAAATATTAAGACGCCAACTACATAATACTTTATCATTTAATCTGCACAGATTGAAGATAACTGAACATCTTTAGGGCTATGGGGGCCTAGCAAGGCTAGTCAAGTAATTTCTCCGTTTCTATATGTCAACGTGCTGTCAAAAATTTAGAAGTTTACTATGAAAAAAAGTTCTCTTACTTTAATGAATTAGCTACCTTTCTATAAAGGACCTATCGACTGTTGCAATTATAGGCATAAATAAGAACGATAAGAGAGTACGGGATTGAGTAACTATATACACCTCAGCTGGCATACCAGGATACAGGTACACATTTTTAAACTGGGCAAGCTCTGACTTTGGTATCACTACACGTACTGAATAATAACGTCCTAATCTTGGATCATCAAGAGCATCAGGAGAAATATGGCTTACTATACCATTAATTAAGCTTAAACGACGTGAACTGTAAGCACTTAACCGAACTTTAACCTTTAGCCCTTTTAAACCGTCAATAGAGACTATATTACTATCTTTTTTTTGTGCTGAAATTATCTCCTCTATATTTCTAGTCTGGATTTTGGCGTCTATTATTAAGTCATCATTTGATGGCACTATACTCATAATCGGAACACCAGACTGTATTACACCACCTTCTGTATGATACCTTATATCTGTGACTATTCCATCTTGAGGCGATCTAATTACTGTACGCGCTAATGCATCTTCTGCAACCATTAGTCTTTCTTTCAAATCAGCAATGGATGTGTCAACTTCTTTAAGTTCAGTATTTGCTCTTTCCTGAGAATCATTTTTTACATTTATAATTTCTAATTCGTTCTCTCCAATTTTTTGCTGCACTTGAGATATTGCAGCACGGTAATGACCGACTTTACCTTCAATTTCGGCAAACTGTTTTTCTAAAGCTAAAATGTGCGGTTTGCCTATGTGACCACTGATAAGAAGCTTTCTTTTTGTTTCCAGTTCCTCAGCTATTAAATCATATTGTTTGAATGCTGCACCCAACTGAGAATTTAGTCCCACCAACTCATTATGCAACTGCTTTATACGTTGTTGCAGTATGTCAGTTTTCCCTGATATACTCTTGCGCTGAGAATTTAACAATTTTACCTGATTTTTCATCACTTTATTTGCAAGTTCATCATTGGATAATTTTTTAACTTCATCAGGAAATTCAACTGTGTCAAAATCTCCCCTAATCGCAATAAGTCTTGCCTCAGTTACCAAAAGTGATAAGAGTTTTTCTTTGATTATGCTTAAATTTGCCCTCTCATTAACATCACTTAACAAGACTAAAGGCTCATCTTTTTTAACTAACTGGCCCTCTTTGACCAAAATTTTGCTTATTATTCCCCCACCCAAGTGTTGAACTACCTTCCTATTTGAAGATACAATCACCTCTCCACTTGCATGTACTGCCCCATCAATTGGAGCTACAGCCGACCAAATACCTCCTATTCCAAAAAAGATGAGTATCACTACTAAACCAAAAAATAGAGGCCCCCATGTTACTCTCAGGACCTCATTTACATTATTACCCTCGCGCTTTAAAATAAAATTTACCATTGCATCAATTAATGCAAATGTTTTATCTAAAAATTTTGGGTACTTCTGCTTTTTATCTTTTGTTCCTTGCATGCTTACGTTATCACTATGGCCAAGTAGACCTGTCAAAAAAAAACCAGCACTAAGTTTTTTTAACTTACTTATCATATGCTACTGCAAACTTGCGTTAACTCAAGATAACACATAAAAACAAAGGATCCATGACTTAAGTACTTAATTTAGGCCGTGTAACATCAGAATAAACCATTTAGTAACAATTCCTGTATTGTATTTTGATCAACTTAAGCTTTTGTGAATATCCAAGCCGCTCAATTTATGCAGAGATCTATTGCCAATCAGTCAATATTCTGTTAGTAGTCAGGAAAATAAAATTACTATGTTTAGATTAGAAGGCAGAAAATTCTTAGTTACCGGCGCATCAGGTGGAATAGGGCAGGCAATTGTAAAAACTATGCATAAAGCTGGAGCAATTCTATGCATTTCTGGTACAAGAAAAGAAGCCCTAGAAGGAGTTGCTAAACTATATGAAAAAAATATTTATATACTTCCTTGTAATTTATTAAATGCTGAGGAAGTAAACCAGCTAATAAATAGAGCAAGTAAGTTGATGGGAGGCTTCGATGGGCTTGTATGCAATGCAGGCATTACACAGGATAGTTTATTACTGAGAATGACAGATGAAGCATGGCAAAAAGTGATTGATATTAACTTAAGTTCTACATTTAAACTCAACAGAGAAGCATATAAGAAACTAACTAAAAATAATTGGGGAAGAATTATAAATATTTCCTCAATAATAGGGCTGACAGGAAATGCTGGGCAAGCAAATTATGCAGCGTCTAAGGCTGGCATCATAGCTATGAGCAAATCTATAGCAAAAGAAGTTGCAAGCCGTAATATAACAGTAAATTGCATTGCCCCTGGGTTTATGGACACTAAGATGACTAAAGTTTTAACTGAAGAACAAAAGAAAAAAATATTAGATAATATTCCAATGAAAAGAATGGGAACAGGAGAAGAAATAGCAGCAGGAGTTCTGTTTTTAGCAAGTGATGAGGCAAAATACATCACAGGACATGTGCTTAATATTAATGGTGGTTTGTTTATGTAGTAACACCTTATGTATAGACAAGCCATAAATTTTACTTTAAAATAAATATATGTAAACTAAAATTGTCTTTAATTACGTTAGTTTATTATTTGAAGGGAAAAAAATGAACTCTATAACAAAAAAATTTTTTAGTGTTTTATGTGTAGTATTGCTTTTCTCTTTCTCAGGCTATGCAGTTACCCCTGGCGCTGGTGTAGATGATACAACCGCCCAAGTAATATGTAACATTATTGGGTATGTTTGGGGGATAGGTGGTCCACTCATGACAGTAGTAATAATTGGTGCGTCTTTGCTTGCAATATTTGGCAGAATGCCTTGGCCAGCTCTCTTTGCTTTAGGTATGTTTTGCGGTGTATTTTTTGGTGCTAAGGCAATCATAATGAACATCATGCCTAATGTGAGTGATAATGTAAAAGTCATGTTGGAAAAGTGTGGGACAAAGTAACCTCCAAAAGTGAAAGCGGCTTTTACTATCCATTGAACCGTTTCATATCTTCAATTTGCAATAAGTAGGGGCTACCTTTTGGTAAATCTCTAATAGCTAACTCAGCATACTTTACAAATTGCTTTAAATCACCTTCAATACAAGCCTTCTTTGTTAAAGCAAAATAATGCATTGCTGCATTAGCATCGCACTTATATGCAATGCCTAAATGTTTCCAGACAAAAGCATTGTTCGGTTCTACACTTATAATTTGCTCTAGGTGAAAAATTGCTTTCTTTATATCACCATACAATAATAAAGTATGGGATAATGCAAGTTTTACTAAGTAACTATTTTTCTCAGATAAATACCTAAGTGATTCTTCATACATTTTTACTGCTTCATTTAAATTTCCAGTCTTGTACAGCATTTCTGCTTTTAATTCATATAAGTACGGATCATTGCTTGACTCTTGAATCAGCGAATTAACTTTAGCAATAGCCTTTTTTATCTTTCCTTGCCTGTAGTAAATTACAGCATTTACATACTCAGAGTTATCTTCATACTTATTAGATAACACATGGATAGGAGAAAAGAACGAGTCTAGCTTTGCAACCATACGTTTAAACCTTAACAATTTGTCTACAAGAATTGGTTTTACTTCGTTCTTAACCTTATAATTCTGTACAGCAAATATGCGCTTACTACTAAGTGGATGAGTGCGGAAATACCCTTCAGCATTTTCATGTTCAATATCTCTAAAGTAGTCAAAAACCTCTTTCATACCTAAATTATCATAGCCAGATTCATCAAGGTACTTCAAAGCATAGCTATCTGCTACACTCTCTTGCTCTTGAGAATAGTTAAAAAACAGCCTCGAACTCAGCGTCATACCACTAAGCAAAATTGCGCTAGCAATCTGAGGATTAATGATAATAGTAGAAATCAACCCTACCATATAACTAACTATTGCTATCGATTGAAAATAACCCACAGCACTACTCATCTGTGATATATGACCAGCAGATATATGAGCAATTTCATGTGCCAATATGCTAAGCAGAACGTAAGGTTCGGTCGAATATTGCAAAAGCCCCAAGTGAATAAAAATACTATTATTATTAATTACGAAAGCATTGATCGAATTATCATTAATTACAAAAACTCTTATCCAGTCATCATCAATACCTGCAGCAGAAAATAAGGGGTGTGCTAGCTCTTTCACCACTGCCTCCACTTCACTATCTCTAATAACATTAATAGAATAAGCGCTATTGCAATATACAAAAAAGAACAATAGGATAAAAAACTTAGCAACTTTAAACATGAGAATTCTGTACTTGTATAGTTAGCAGGAACCTTATATTTTAACACTTAAATTATACAAATTTATAAACGCTAGCTTAGTTTTTTAACGTAGCGTATAAGTTTATCGATGGTAGTTAACTTAATATTATGTTGTTCAGCAAATCTAAGCAATTCAGGCAGGCGCATCATAGAGCCGTCATCATTTACTAATTCACACCCTACAGCTGCATGATTATAGCCAATTAACTTTGCTATTTCAACACTTGCCTCAGTATGACCATTACGTGCTAAAACCCCACCATCGTTTGCAATAATAGGGAAAACATGACCAGGAGTAATAATATCATCTTGAGTACTCTTTCCGTCAATAGCAGTAAGTATCGTATGCGTTCTATCATGAGCAGAAACACCAGTTGCAATACCATAACGTGCATCGATCGATGTAGTGAATGCAGTATGAGGAGTAAGTTTTTCATCTATATTACTTCTTCTCATAAACTCAAGACCCAGCCTACCCATATGAAGCCTTGTCATAGCTAGAAATACAATGCCAGTACCATATCTAACCATAAAAGCCACATGCTCTGGCTTTAGTTTTTCAGCTAAGACGATCAGATCACCTTCATTTTCTCTATTCTCATCATCAACTAAAATAAACAACTTACCAAAACGAGCATCTTCTAACACATCTTCCACAGAAGAAATGCCGGGTAGACTTATTGATGCATACGTGGCCTGTACCATGATTTACTTAAATTCAATCTTAACTATTTTATATAATTTTTCTCCGCTTGGCACTGTCACTTCCACGTATTCACCAACTTTTTTGCCGATTAAAGCACTACCCAAAGGTGAACTAGTAGATATCAACTGTCTTGAAACATCAGCTTCGTACTCACCTACAATTTTATAAATATATTCTACTTCACTATCATCGTCACTTAACATGCTCAATGTTACAGTTGCACCAAACATTACTGAATCACCGGACAAGTTTTTCACTTCTATTATTTCTGCATGTGAAAGCTTGTTTTCTAATTCCATTATACGACCTTCAATAAAACCTAACCTTTCCCGTGCAGCATGATACTCCGCATTTTCGGATAAATCACCTTGATCACGAGCATCAGAAATAGCTTGTATAATGGAAGGTTTTTCTTCCTTTAATTTCTCAAGTTCAGCTTGTATATGTTCAAAACCTTCTCTTGTTATAGGAAACTTTTTAATAATGGATGAAGACATAACACCACCTAAACGCCATTAAATTGAGTAACAAAATTACTCACAATATTGAAAATATCATCTTTTATATCATCACTCATACTGTCTGACAACTTTTTTAAAACTTCAGGGTACGCAGTATGAAAATAATTAATAAGATCATATTTGAATTTATTGATGTCACTTATTTGTATTCTACTTAACTGATCATACAGGTTAGAAAAAATGTACATCAGCACTACTTGCTCTTCAACTGGCATAGGTAAATGCTGTTTCTGCTTTAACAGCTCAACAAGGTATTTACCTTTATTTAAGGACAATTGAACACTAGCATCAAGATCAGAACCAAACTTTGCAAAATCTTCTAATTCTCTATATTGAGCTAAACTTAACTTTATAGAACTAGCAACTTTTTTGACGGATTTCAATTGCGCAGCAGAACCAACCCGTGAAACTGATAAACCTATATTTACCGCAGGGCGAAATCCTTTATGAAACAATTCAGACTCAAGAAAGATTTGTCCATCGGTGATTGAAATTACGTTAGTTGGAACATATGCAGATACATCACCAGCTTGAGTCTCAATAATTGGCAAAGCAGTTAGAGATCCTCGTCCTTTCTCATCAGACATTTTAGCAGCCCTTTCAAGCAAACGGGAGTGCACATAGAATATATCTCCAGGATAAGCTTCACGACCAGGAGGACGCCTCAGCAGTAAAGACATTTGCCTATATGCTACAGCATGCTTAGATAAATCATCATATACCACCAAGCAATGCATCCCATTATCACGGAAAAATTCCCCAATAGTGCAACCAGCATAAGGCGCCAAAAATTGCATAGGCGCACAGTCAGATGCACTAGCCACAACTACAGTGGTATATTCTAATGCTCCACTTTCTTTTAGCTTATTTACTACTTTTGCCACAGTTGAAATTTTTTGTCCAATAGCAACATAAACGCAGTAAACTTTCTGATTTTCGTCCACTTCATCATTAATCTTCTTTTGATTAACAATAGTATCAAGCGCAATAGTAGTTTTACCGATTTGTCTATCGCCGATAACTAATTCACGCTGCCCTCTACCTATTGGAATCAGCAAATCTATAATTTTAATTCCCGTTTGCAGGGGCTCATGTACAGATTTACGGTCAATGATACCCGGTGCTTTAGATTCTATATCCATTCTGTTCTTAGATCTAATCTCCCCACTGTTATCTATAGAATGGCCCAATGCATTTACAACTCTTCCCAATAATTCATGTCCTACAGGCACTTGCATAACATCACCACTGCATTTCACAGTATCCCCCTCTTTCACGTCACGGTCATTACCAAGTACTACTATTCCAGCTGTATCATGATCTAAATCAAGCACTATTCCTTCTACACCATTTGTAAAAAATACCTTTTCACCGAATTTTGCTTTTTCAAGCCCGTAAACCAATGCAATACCATCAGTCACTGAAATTACTTCACCTATATTTTCCTTTTTTATAGGGTTATCAAATGCCTCAACCTTCTCTCTTATTATATTTACTATCTCAGAAGTACTTATACTATTTTTCATATAAAATTCCTTGTTTTTAATATTTCCACTTTACTTAAATCAACTAACCTATCTAAGTAACTTTTCAACGAAGCATCAATTAAATTAAAACCATACTTGACTATAAAACCACCTAGTATAGAAGGGTCAACCACATTGTCCACTTTTACTATTTTACCAAGAAAGCTCAAAGATTCAGTAATTATTTTTATATTGGATTCGCTTAAAGTTTCCGCTGACTTTATAGTAATTTCCCATTCATTCTCACTTTCTCTTACAAGAGCTAAGAACTTTTCTAATACAGGGATTAATAGATTAGAGCGCTTATTTGCAAATATAACTACAATAAATTTCACCAAACTCTCACTCAAGTGTTCATTTATAGAAAGCATTACTTCTTTTTTGTGCGCAAAAGAAATCATAGGATGGGATAGGTATATAAAAACATCATGTTGACTTTTAAAAAAAGCTAACAAAAATTCCACTTCTTTTCTCATAACACTTAGCTTATTCTCTGAGACACGAAACAGCGCTCTAGCGTAAGATGAAACTAAATTATTGTATTGGGTCCTTTTCATACTAAATTATCTATATAAACCTTTCGCTCTTCAAGCCAAGCATTTTTTATATAGGCAGGCCCTCTTTTTAAGGAAAGGAAGCATAAATCATATCTGATTGGATAATCTAAAAAACTAAGGTTCTTACTTAGGAAATATTGAGAGGAATTTACAATAGATTGATATTGAAGATAAGATATTGATATATCTTCTCCAAGCAGGCTTGTTTTAACTTCTATAAAAATCAGCTCTTTTTTTTTAGATACAATTAAGTCAATTTCACTAAACTTACAACAATAACAGTGTTTTATAACATAATACCATTTCAACTTCAAATATAATAAAATTAACAATTCACCAAAATAACCTACAAAACAGTGCAATCTACTCACCATAAGAACTATGATAATAATTAACTTTTCATCGCTACTTCATTTTCCTCTTTATTTTTATCACAAACCTTACCTCTTGCTGTAACATCCCTATTAACTAGTTCTATTACTGCCATTGAAGCACAATCACCCTTTCGAGTACTAAATTTCATTACTCTAGAATAACCACCTTTACAATCCTGATAACGGCTAGCTAAAACATTTAGCAACTTATCAACTACTAACTTATTATTATGAAGGCGAGAAAGTAGTAGCCTTCTACCATGTAAAGTATTCTTATTCTTAGCAATCGTAATAAACTTTTCCACATATGGACGAAGCTCCTTAGCCTTCGGTAAAGTAGTTATAATCTGCTCATGATTAATTAATGAAATAGATAGATTCTTTAACATCGATAATCTATGCTCAGTACAACGAGATAGTTTACGTTTTTTTATTCTATGTTTCATACATCACCTAATCTTCATCAGTATGTTGCCTAGCCAATTCATCTATGTCCTTAGGTGGCCAATCTGGTATATCCATACCCAAAGACAAGCCAAAATTATTTAAAACCGCCTTAATTTCATTTAAAGACTTTCTACCAAAATTAGCAGTTCTTAACATTTCACTTTCTGTCTTTTGTACAAGATCACCTATATAAGTAATATTTTCATTCTTCAAGCAATTATGTGACCTGACAGATAACTCCATTTCATCTACTTTACGCAATAAGATAGGGTCATAACCTAAATCTTTATAACCACTAGGAGAAGAAACCTGTGATTTTTTATAACTTATATCAGAACTAATAAAAGGCTGAAGTTGCTCCTGCAATATCCTTGCAGCAGAGTCAACAGCTTGACTCGGAGAAATTGTACCATCAGTTTCAACTGACAATATCAATTTATCCTTATCAGTAACTTGACCAACACGACTATTTTCTACTCTATACGAAACTCTGTTTATAGGACTATATAAAGCATTAACCGGAATAAAACTAATTAGATCCTGCTCATTCATAAGCTTCAAAAATTCGTTTTCCTTATATTTAGTTACGGGAAGGTAACCTTTTCCGCTAGCCACATATATAGTCATGTTGAGCTCTACATCCTGTCCCAGTGTACATATCAGCAGATCTTTATTAACAATAAAGCACTGATCATCAGTTTCTATCATCCCAGCTAATACCTGACAAGGCCCTTTAGCACTCAAACTTAGGCATTTATTAGAAGTGCCATTTAATTTACACCTCAACATACCCATATTCAATACTATATCAGTCACATCTTCTCTTACTCCTTGAATTGAAGTAAACTCATGAGTTATACCATCAATTTTTATCCCATAAACAGCACTACCTATAAGAGAAGACAACATTACACGCCTTAATGCATTACCTAATGTTAAAGCAAAACCACTTTCCAATGGTTCTAGCACTATATCACCCTTTTCACTTGAGTCACTTGATACTACTTTCATTGAATTAGGCTTAGTTAATTTATCTGAACTGTCAAAAACAGGAATACCGTCGTCATAATACATAAAATAACCTTTTCAAATATCCTACACCCTTCTTTTTTTTCTTAACCTACATCCATTATGAGAAATCGCAGTCTTATCTGCAATTGAGGTAACTGTTAACCCGCAGCTCTGAAGTGCTTTAACTGCAGCCTCGGTACCAAAACCAGGGCCACGAATTATTACAGAAACAACCTTCATACCAAATTTCTCTATCGCAGTTTTTGCAGCAGACTCTGAGGCTTTACCCGCAGCATAAGGTGTAGACTTTCTTGAGCCTGAAAAACCATGCGCACCTACGGAAGTTTGGTACAGAGTGTTACCTTGAACATCAGTCACATTTATGAAAGTATTATTAAAAGTTGCACGAATATGAATAACTCCAGTAACAAACTTCTTTGCGCTTTTACCAACCGTTCTGACCTTTTTCATTAAAACTCACAACAATAAATTTCATTCTTTTCCAGCAATAGGCAAACGAGATCTACCTTTACGAGTTTTAGCATTGGTATGAGTTCTTTGCCCCCTTACAGGTAAACCCTTTCTGTGTCTCACTCCCCTATAGCACCCCACCTCTACTAAAGACTTTATATTCATAGCCACTTCTTTTCTGAGATCACCCTCTATAGAATAATTTTGCCTAATGAAGCTGTTGATCTTTTCTATATCTTTATCTTGCAATTCCGAAACACGTTTACTCTTGTCAATCCCGCAAGCATGGCAAATTATATTTGCAGTAGAAATACCTATACCATATATATAGGTTAATCCAAAAGGAATACATTTCTTTACTGGAACATTTACACCTGCAATACGCGTCACTGATACTCCGATATTTTATTAATAATAATTCTTAATTTATATCATAAAATAACTCAGAGTCAAACTAAACTGCAAGAAATTTTACTTTCAATCTCTTGTTTTACCTGATCAACATTAAGATTAGCGTCAATCATTAATAATTTATCTCTGTAATACTCACGTAGACTCTTTATTTGGATGTGATATTCGCCTATTCTTCTATCAATTGCAGATAAGTCAGAATCATCAATTCTCTTTTCTAGTCTTGCACTTTTACATCTCGTACAAACAAGATTATTATCATCTTTAAAAGCAGATGTACTGTATACACTTTTACAATCCAGGCACACGAGACGATTTTTTAATCTGTCAATTGCTACCTTATCGTTAAGCTGCAATTCAATTACGATATCCACATCTCTATCGTACCTCTCCCGCAAAACCTGAGTTAAGAAACGAGCTTGATTTAGATTTCTTGGAAAACCGTCGAACAAAAAATTATCATCCATCAATGCAAGCTGGTCATATAATAATTCACATATAATTCCATCTTGAATTAAATTACCAGACTCTACAGTATCTTTTATTTTTTTGCCTAACTCACTACTACTAGATATAATATTCCTCAATAAATCCCCTACTGAAATTAACTTTAAGTTATACCTTTCTATTAACAAGCTTGACTGAGTACCTTTACCGGAGCCAGGAGGACCAAAAATTGTAATAATCACCTTAATTTCTTTGTTTTAGACTCATATTTTTTTATCCAGCTATCATATCTATTTGAAAAGATATAGGATTGTATTTGCATAATAGTATCAGTAGTAACATTAACTATAATCAACAAGCTCGTCCCACCAAAAATAAATGGCATATCATAATAATATCTCATGACTTCAGGCACAGTACATATGACCACCAGATATGCAGAGCCAATAAAAGTTAATTTAAAAACTATACCTTGAAGGTAATCAGAAGTGTGTTTCCCTGGTCTTCTACCAGGTATAAAACCACCATTTTTTTTAAGAAAATCTGCATTTTCCTCTGGATTAAATATAAAATTAGTATAGAAAAAATTAAAAAACACTATAAGCGCTAAGTAAGCTGCAATATAAACTACTTTGTTTGCCATAAAGTAGTTTAAAATAAAATCAGAAAAAGCATGCTCCTTATAGAAGTTTACAATTGAAACAGGCGTTAATAAAATCGCATTGGCAAAAATAGTCGGTATTACACCAGATAAATTAATCTTTAACGGGATATAAGTAAAGTCGTCACTATGCAATCTTTTAAACTGCTTTTTAGGATACTGAACAGTGACTTTCCTATAAGAAGATTCTACAAAAATAATCAAAAGTAGCAGTAAAAAAAATAATACAAAAACAAAAAGGATAATAAGTAACGACATGCTACCGTTTTTATTTAATGTTAACAGGAAGGAAAAAGCATTGTGCAACTCTGATATTATACCTGTGAAGATGATTAATGAGATACCATTACCTATACCACTAGCACTGATTTGTTCACCAAGCCATATTAGAAACATTGTTCCACCCAAAAGGCTGAAAATACCCACTGTACGAAACATAACACCAGGTTCGATTACAACTAATGTTCCTTCCCTGTTCATTCTTTCTAACCCAATTAGAATAGTAACTGATTGAAATATACAAAACACTATGGTCATATAACGTATGTAGGAATTCATCCTTCGACGTCCTAATTCTCCATCATTTTTAACTTCATTAATTCCTTTAACGGCAGAAGATAATAATTGCATAACTATAGATGCAACTATATATGGCATAACATTCAATACTAAAATGGTCATCCTAGCTAATGCCCCACCGGAAAATAGATTAAATACTCCAAAAACACCAGCACCTTCTTTAGGGAATATATCATTAATTATATCAAGGTTAATTCCAGGAATAGGTACATAAGTACCTAAACGATAACAAATTAAAGCTATTAGCGTAAAAAGTATACGCCTTAATAAATCACCTTTATATAATAAAGCAGGATCTAAACTATTAAATGCTGACTTGCTGCCCATTACTTATGATAGTATTTCCACACTACCACCAATTGAAGTTACAGATTTCTTTGCAGCTTCTGACGCAAAGTCAACATGAAATACACATTTCTCATTTAGCTTACCTTTATTAAGAAGCTTAATTTTATCTTTGATAGATTTTATAAAACCTAATTTATGCAGCATCTCCTTATCTATAACAGAGTTTTTTTCTATTTTTTTAGCCTCTATTAAGCGCTGCACATCACCAACATTAACTATAGAACATATGTTTCTACGTATGGGATTAAAACCTCTTTTAGGTAAACGTGTATATATAGACTGTTGTCCCCCTTCAAATCCATTTATAGAGATACCGCTTCTAGCCTTCTGCCCTTTATGTCCCCTACCAGACGTTTTACCTTTACCACAACCGATACCTCTACCTATTAATTTAGGCTTCTTTTTCTTCGATAATTCAGTAAATATAGAGTTTAATTTTATAGCATTATTCATACTTTACCTATTTCCGACTACCTCGCTAATCTTTTTGCCCCTTTTACTCGCCACTTGACGAGGAGATAACATATTATCAAAAGCCTTAAATACTGCACATATAACGTTATGAGGATTATTCGATCTAGTAGATTTAGCTACTACATCTTTTATGCCCAACACCTCAAAAACCGACCTAATCGCTCCCCCAGCAATAATGCCTGTTCCAGCTCTAGCTGCTCTTAAAACTATTTCACCAGAGCAAAATTTAGCCTTAATATCATGGTGCAAAGTTCTACCTTCACGTAAATACACTCTAATCATCGATTTTTTTGCAGCATTTACAGCTTTTATCCTTGCTTCAGCAACCTCTGCATGCTTACCCATTCCACATCCCACTCTACCCTTTTCATCTCCAACAACAACCAAAATTGAAAATGAGAACCTCCTACCACCTTTGGTAACTGTTGTTACTCTCCGTACTGAAACTAAAAGCTCTGACCAATCATTATTATTTTGCAAATTCTTTACAGTCATATTGAAAATATTCTAAAATTTAAATCCAGAGCTTCGTAAGGCTTCAGCGAACTGAGAAACCAACCCTGTATATTTACATGCTCCACGGTCAAATACCAATTTTTGTTCTAATTTCATATTAGATAGACGTTCAATCATTAAGGAAGAAACATGCTTTATAGTTTCAGTATTGATCCCCCTTTTACATACATCCTTAATTTTAGCATCCAAAGTAGAAACAGAAGTGAGAGTTACTCCTTTTTCATCATTGATTAACTGAGCGTAAAAATGCCTATTAGATTTAAATATGGATATACGTAAACGCTTAACACCACTGTTGAGCTTCTTTCTATTACGCAAATTCCTCTTCTCAGAATTACTTAAAAAATTATACAACCTTCTCATCTTAATTACTTCTTTTTACTCACAACTTTACGCAACATAAACTTGCCTTTTATTATAATACCTTTACCTTTATAAGGGTCATATTTTCTAATTTTGCATATATCAGATGCTATCATATAGACCTTTTGCTTGTCCATACCACTAACCGCCAAGTGAGTTGGCTTTATACACTTAACCTCAACATCTTTGGGCACTTTATACTTAATATTATGGCTATAACCAAGACACAGAGTCAAATACTTACCATCACACTCTGCTTTGTATCCAACACCGTTAACCTCAAGATCAACAGAAAAACCATTAACTATACCATTAATAATATTATTAATATTACTTCTATACGTGCCCCATATAGGTTTTATTGCATCGTAACTATCTTTGCCTTGATCAACAGAAAGCACTAACTGGTTATCAGTAATCTGACACACAACATCACTACATAGCCTAAGCTCTTTTTCCGCCTTAGCACTTTTTATTAACACCTTACCATCATTACATTCAACTGAAACACCAGCAGGAATATTGATAGGTGCTGCACCTATACGAGACATAAATTTCTCCTATTACTTAAAACACAAGACACAAAATTTCTCCACCAAACTTTAACTTATGTGCATCGTAATCAGTCATCACTCCCTTGGATGTAGATATAATAAAAATACCAAGTCCATTATATGCTTTAGAAATATCCTTGTACTTAGAATAACAACGACACCCTGGCTTCGATACTCTAACTATATCACTAATTACAGGTGATCTCTCATAATACTTTAATTTTACAACGAAAGACGGTATATTACCCACAACCTCTTTTTGGTAATCAAGAATATATCCTTCATCCTTTAAGATCTTCAGTATAGAAGAATTCACCTTAGAGAACAAAACTCTTGTCGTCTTATGCATCGCCAATTGAGCATTACGTATTCTTGCTAAAAAGTCACCAATACTATCAGATAATGCCACGATATACTCCCTATATTATACTTACCAACTAGACTTTGTAACCCCTGGAATTTTCCCAAAAGAACACAAACCACGTAAAACAATTCTACATAAACCAAATTTTTTATATACTCCTCTTGGCCTTCCAGTTAAAGCACATCTATTTCTAATTCTAATTTTAGAAGAATCTCTAGGTAATTTTTTTATTAACTTATTTTGAGCTGCAAACCTCTCGCCAATAGGTATATTCTTATTGTTTATTATAGACTTCAATCTTCCTCTTTTCTCTCCATATTGATCGCATAATTTTATTCTACGAAGATTTCTCTGTACTATAGATTTTTTTGCCATATACCTCTTCTCTTAAATTAATCAAAAAAGGGAAACTTAAAAGCTAGCAATAATTCTTTCGCTTCTTTATCATTGGCTGCACTTGTTACAATATTGATATCCATACCTCTAATTTTACTTATTTTATCGTAATCTATTTCCAAAAATGAGATATGTTCTTTTATACCAAAAGAGAAATTACCATTACCATCAAATTGTTTCACACTAAACCCTCTAAAATCTTTTTCTCTCGGTAAAGCAACATATATCAACCTTTCTAAAAATTCATACATTTTATCTCTACGTAAAGTTACTTTGCAACCTACTGTAGCACCTTTTCTTATCTTGAAACCAGAAATGGACTTCCTTGCAAACGTTGATACAGGTTTTTGTCCTGCAATTAAATATAGATCATCAAATGGTTCATTTATCGCTTTATTGTCTATAGCAGCACCTCCAACACCCATATTAATACACACTTTGACAAGCTTAGGTACCTGCATTATATTGCCGTAGTTGAACTTATCCTTTAAGGATTTTACTATACTATCTCTATACAATTCCTTAAACATACTAACCTAGCCTATTACTTCTCCAGAAACTTTTGCAAAACGTACTTTTTTACTATCTATAACTCTAAACCCTACTCTAGTTGGAGCTTTATACTTAGGGTCCAATATTGCAATGTTAGATATATCAATAGCTAATTCTTTATTTATTATACCGCCACTACTACCAGCTTTTGGCTTAGCATGCTTCTTGCGCACATTTATTCCAGAAACAACTGCCTTTCTTTTAGCACTACATGTTACAATTTTGATTACTTTACCAATTTTGCCTCTATCTCTACCAGTTAAAACTATAACATCATCACCACTTCTTATTTTTGCACTCATTATAAAACCTCAACAGCTAATGACATTATCTTCATAAAAGAACCAGAAGGCAGCTTCTTTACCGGGCCAAATACTCGAGTACCAAGCGGTTCACCTTGATTATTAACTAAAACTACAGCATTGCTAGAAAAACGAATTACAGAGTTATCAGATTTTCTAATACAGTTTTTCACTCTAACAACAACCGCTCTATATACTTTTCCCTTTTCGACCTTCCCCTTTGGGTTAACGGACTTAGTGGACACAATAATTGTATCACCTATGGATGCAGATTTCCTACCACCCAACAAGCCAATACAGAGCACTTCACGCGCACCAGAATTATCAGCTACTTCTAATAATGTATTTTTTTGAATCATGTAAATACCTTATTCCACTCGAATAATAACCCATTTTTTAGTAGCAGAAATGGGCCTATGCTCTTGTATAAAAACCTTATCCCCTTCTTTACAACTATCATTTTCATCATGCACTGTGTACTCTTTGCGCCTCTTTATAACTTTCTTGTACAGTTTATCTTTATACACCCGTAATACTGAAACCTTCACAGTTTTATCACATTCAGCTTTAGTTACAACACCACAAAAAACCTTCTTAGGCACTCTTTTCCTCTATTCTTCTTTCATTTAATACAGTCAAAATACGGGCTATACTCTTTCTTATTAAGCTAAAACGAGAAATATTATTACGCTGCCCTAACTTTTTTTGAAAAATCAAATTAACAAATTCCTTCCTCAAATTTACAAGAATTTCATGTAACTCTTTTGAGGACTTTGATCTAATATCAGCTATATCCACTGTGACTCCACTTAATTATAATTAGATATAAACTTACACTTTACAGGAAGGTTAGCCATTGCCTTTTCAAGTGCTAACTTTGCTAAATGCATGGGAACGTCACTGCTAATTTCAAACAACACCCTACCAGGCCTAGCTTTAAATAGCCAAAATTCAACACTACCTTTTCCTTTACCCATCCGCACATCTGTTGGCTTTTTACTAATAGGAGTATCAGGAAAAATTCTTATCCATATTTTACCAGAACGTTTCAATGTTCTAGATATCACACGCCTCACAGTCTCAATATGCTTAGACTGAACCCTACCCGCTTCTATAGTTTTTAAGCCATAACCTCCAAAAGACAGTGTGCTACCACCCTTTGTATTACCCTTAATTCGCCCTTTAAATACCTTTCTATATTTACTCTTTTTGGGTACAAACATTTCAACACACCTTAATTAACAATATAAACCCAAACCTTAACTCCTATAATACCATATATAGTTTTCGCTTCACAAAAAGCATAATCTATATTAGCACGTAAAGTGTGCAAAGGCAAACGACCTTCTTTATACCATTCAGTACGAGCTATCTCAGCTCCACCAAGACGCCCAGAATAACCTACTTTAATACCCCCACCTCCCATTCTTAAACAACTTTGAATGGCCTTTTTCATTGCCCTTCTAAACGAAACCCTTTTTTCTAGCTGTTGTGCGATGCTGCTTGATATTAAAGCCGCATCTATCTCAGGCCTTTTGATCCCCACTACATTCACTTCTACACTATTTTTTACTTTTTCAGCTATTTTTTGTTTTACCTTTTCAATATCCAAGCCTTTTTTACCTATGATCACCCCAGGTCTAGAAGAATGTATCGTCACAGACAATAAATCAACTTTGCGCTCTATAATTATTTTGGAAAGACCAGCATGCTTAAAAGACTCATTTATGTAACTGCGAATAGATAAATCCTGATGCAATTTCTCTTTGTAATCTTTACTAGCATACCAAACAGAATCCCAGGTATTATTATTTATTTTTAACCTGAACCCTATAGGGTTAACCTTTTGTCCCATATTTTTACACTTTCTTCACTAATTTTTTACTCTTACAAATCATACTATTTGCCTTAATTTTATAGTTATATTGCTATAATGCTTACTAACTCTATTAGCTCTACCCATAGCTTTTGGACATACTCTACGTAAAGTAAAGGACTTGCCTATTAAAATTTCTTTTATATACAAATTATCGATATCCAATCCATAATTATATTGAGCATTGGCAATTGCAGAATTTAATACCTTTCCTATAAGGCCAACAGCTTTTTTTCGCAAAATCTTAATTGCACAGTAGCAAAAGAAACTTTTTTATTACGTACCAAACCAGCAACCAAATTTAACTTACGAGGAGTCGACCTTAAAATCCTAGAACTAGCTCCAATTATTGGATCCATACTCTTCATATTAACTACCTTCTTACCGCCTTTTTATCACCATTATGCCCAGCAAATTTACGAGTAGGCGAAAACTCACCAAACTTATGGCCTATCATATTCTGATCATTAACACTGACAGGAATGTAATCCTTGTCATTATAAACAGCGAATTTTAAACCCAAACAATTGGGAAGAATTACAGAAGCCCTAGAATGAATTTTTATCACTTATTAATAGAGCCCTGTTTTAAAGCTCTGTTTACCAACCTTAACACAGAAGGATGACAAAAAGGCGGTTTCCATGCAGATCTACTCATAAACTAACCTTTTAACTGCTTTATATACTTATCACTAAACTTATTTTTTTTCCGAGTTTTCTTTCCTTTTGTTGCAACACCCCAAGGAGTAACAGGATGACGCCCACCAGAAGTTTTCCCTTCTCCACCACCATGAGGATGATCTACCGGATTCATAGCAACCCCACGAACAGTAGGTCTAACTCCCAACCATCTACTCCTTCCAGCTTTACCCAATTTTCTATTTTTACGATCAGGATTAGATACTACACCAATAGTAGCCTTACAAGAAGACAAAACTAACCTAACTTGACCAGACCTTAACCGCAACAAAACATAATTGCCATCACGACCAACAATTTGTGCATAACAACCGGCAGCTCGAGCAATTACAGCACCACTACCTGGCTTCAACTCAACACCATGAACAAAAGAACCAATAGGTATACCCTTCAACGGCAAACAATTGCCTGGCAATATGTCAATGTCACTTCCTGATATTACAACATCACCGGGCTTTATGCCTTGTGGAGCTAATATATAAGACTTGGTATCATCACACTTATATGACACCAACGCTAAAAAACCACTTCTATTTGGATCATATTCTATTTTTTCAACTACACCTTGATCATTTCTATTACGTTTAAAATCTATAATCCTATACTTCTTTTTGTGACCACCACCCTTATGACGAATTGTTATTCTACCACTATTATTTCTTCCACCACTAGACTTTTTACCAAACGCAAGAGACTTTTCTGGCCTACCTTTTGATAAACCTATCTTACTTACTAATACAGTTCCACGAGACGATGGGGTAACAGGATTAAGAAATTTTATACCCATATTAAACACTCATTATATCCAATTTTTGACCATCCATTAAAGAAAAATATACTTTCTTTTTTTTTTTCTCATAACCAACCACACCCTTAAAACGTCTATACTTAGGCTTAACTCTAACAACGTTTATAGAGGAAACTTTAACATTAAACAAAGACTCTATTGCCGACTTTATTTTATGCTTATTCACATTTACAAAACATACAAAGAATATTTATTAAATTTCTCCCTCAAAAAAGAAGCCTTTTCTGTAATTATAGGACACTTTACTATATTATCATATTTAATCATAATAACCTACCTTCAAGATATCTTAAAGCATCACTTGTTAACATTATGCATTCATGACTTAATATATCAAAAACATTCAATCCGATAGGCCTGATCAAGTTTACATAGTGCAGATTTCTAGCAGCACGCAGTAAACTATCTTCATAATCGCCGACTATCAAAAAAGAAGAAAATTTAAAATTTTGAATATACTTACACATTTCAGACGTTTTCTTCACATCAACATTTAAATTATTAAGAATAATTACTTGATTATTTAAGTATTTTAGAGATAAAGCAACTTTTAAACAAAATTTACGTACTTTTTTATTAAGAGAATAAGCATGACTTCTAACAACAGGGCCGAAAATAACTCCACCACCTCTAAACTGAGGAGACCGTAAGCTTCCTTGTCTTGCCCTGCCGGTGCGTTTTTGACTATAAGGCTTAGCTGTTGTACCAGAAACATCACTAATGCCTTTTACCTTATGAGTACCAGCTCTTCTTTTTGCTAATGATTTAATATATCAAAATCAGCCACCTAACTATATCATGCAAAATACTCAATTTTTGCTCAACAGAAAATATTAAAGGGTTAAGCTGAGTAGTACCCACGTCATTATTAGATAGATTTACTAATTTACATTCCATAACTAACTTATCAAACTACTAGCATTATCGTCACTTACATCCAACAGCAGACCTACCGGGAAAGGAACATCCTTATGTAAAGGCTTTTTAATTGCATCTCTAACAAAAACGTAAGAATTTTTAAATCCAGGAACATTATTACCTTTCACAACAATTGTACTATTTCCATGATCAATGGATAATATTTTCATATTCTGCACAGTTACTCTACTACTACCTAAATGACCAGCCATTCTTTTTCCTTTAAACACTCTACCAGGGTCCTGACATTGACCAGTAGAACCTTGTGACCTGTGAGCAATAGAAACGCCATGAGACGCCCTGAGCCCACAAAAATTATGTCGCTTCATTACACCAGCAAATCCCTTACCTATGGAATAACTTGTAATATCAAGATATTGACCAACCACAAAATGATTAACACCAACTTTTTTACCACATTCTATCCCTGAAAGGTCGCTTAATCTGCTCTCATACAATTTACATCTATTACTTATTCCCATCTTCTTTAAATATTCTAACTGCGGTTTTGCAATATTTTTTAAATTCCCAATACCTAAAATAACTGAATTATAGCCGCACTTATCTTGCCTCCTCACATCAACAATATAAGTTTCGCTGAGATGTAATAAGGTCACAGCTACGCGACTATTATCAGAATATATAGCAGTATGACCAATATTTGTCATTAACAAACCAATTCTCCTTAGCAAACTTATTCTCTTCATTTCTCTTTCCTAAATTTAACTCCCTTGATCTTTAAATAAATTTCTACGCCAGGAGGAGGAGGAGGAAAAAAAGATGAATCTCCAAGCATCTGCATCATAGCAGGAGTAAGACCATGTAAAACAATCAACCGCCCAGAAGTTCTCTGTTCAAATTGCTCACGAGATTTTTTATCAACATGAGGAGATCTATTAAAGTCAAATTTAGAATTCCTTCTTCGTAATGCAACAGGACCTGACAACTCCGCACTAGAATGCTTAAACTTGTCTTTAAACCTACGAACAAACTCTTTAACATACTTCTCTAACTTTAAACAATCAAAAGCTCTACTTATAATATATGCAACTTGCTCTACTTCAGCCACTATATCCACTCCAAAACTTCAGAAACAACACCAGAAGCAATAGTTCTACCTCCTTCTCTTATTGCAAAGCGCAATCCCTTATCCATCGCTATCGGTACTTGCAATTCTACCTCT
>NZ_NJBR02000020.1:0-9221 GCF_002204235.2 Wolbachia endosymbiont of Wuchereria bancrofti | reverse complement strand
CCCACTCCATATTTAGCTTCTTATGTCCTTACACTTTTACAACTACTTTATAAATCCCTTATCTCCGTAAACGGTTACACCTAGTATTGCTAAAACCCTAAACTTTATCCAGTTCTACCAGCAATTTAACAACTTCTGAATGATCAGAGTCATAATGTTTTTTAAAGATAGGTAAAGCCTGCTCAAGTAACTCCTTTTCTTGTGTTTACCTAAAGCCCCATGAACGATACCTAGGTTTGCAAGTATAATAGCAACTTTTAAATGGTCAGGTCCATAATGTTTTTCAAAAACAGGTAAAGCCCGTTCAGGCAACTCCTGTTGTTTTTTAGGGTTACCTAAGCTAAAGTATCCATGACTTATCAATATTAACAAATACACAAGATAATCCTTCTCCATTGTCTATTTTTTAAAGGATTTTCTTCTAGCCAATTATCTGTGTGTGATAAGAACGTTTCTAAATGCGGCAATAATTGTCGTTTCTAAGTATAATCTTCTAATTTATCCCTGTCTTCAGGGAGGCTTTTTTTTAATAATTGAAAAACAGTTTTTATATCTCTTTTAATTTTCTACTTTCCTCTGACTTTAGCCTAATTGTATCTTGTACTAAACAGTGAATAGAAATACTCTATTTGCTCATTGGATACTAGCATCAAATATCTCAATAATATACCTAATACTTCTTTTCAAAAGGTTTTTTTCAGAATTGCTCTCTACAACTCCAGGAAATATTCTTGGCAAATTTGGGGGAATATCATTGTCTAAATATGCAAAGGCTACTAACAACTTGCTTACTAGTTTAGATTCATTACAAATTGCATTCATTGTAATATCCAAGTAATAAACACAGGCTCATGGTTAGAATCCTTAGGCAGTGTTTTATAAGATAATAAATAAAGCTTCCTTTCTGCGTAAATTTCTAAGTAACGTAAGATGGTCATTTTGTTTTCTTTGATGTAAGCGCAGGCCTGAGCCAAAGCCAAAGGTAAGCTACCTAATTTTTCTGCTAATGTGCCTATATTTGGCCTAGCACTTTCTGAAACATGACCTGGAATTTTCTTAATGTACGATTCTGATTCTGGAGGAGTAAAAACGTCTACACCTATACTTCCTTATGACCATTCAGTATTACGGAATGTAACTATTATTTTACTGCCTTTTGTAGGCCTTAATTTAGAAATGACTTCATAATTTGGTACATTATCATAAATCAACAACTAGACTTCACGTTTAGAATCTTTAGCCAGTTTTTCACATAATAAGCTCGCTGTGTGGTAGGAACTTTGTCGTCATCGTGAATAATGTTTAATGTTCTTCCAAACTTAACGTACTCACTGGTTAGCTGATTTTTGTCTTTTATATTAAACTAACATACTCCCTGTATTCTTTCCCATGTTTTTGAATGAAGTCTAGCACTGACTGTGTTTTACCTATTCCACCTAGACCATACAGAGCAGTTAATATGACAGGCTCATTTTCTGTTTTTAGATGATCTAATATTTTTTCATTAAGGTATTCTCGTTCAATGAAATTTCTATTATCTATTTTAGGTGGAATGTTCCACTGTTCAAATAGACTCTCTCTAGGTTTGAGACTATAAAGATGTTTTATAGCTTCCTTAAAATAATTATCTTTTCTTGTTAGATAAGAAACTTCGCTATCCTATTATTCCCACCATCTTCTATCTTCCCACGTGCGAAGTCAAAAACCATGTCAATGTCTTTCTTGTCTGATATTTTGTATATATTCCCCATTTCTTTCTTAATAATATCATCTGAGTGGTTAGGTTGATTAACTACAAACCTTATTCTAAGTAGAAAATCTTCTATCTTATTGTCACTATCACAACTGAAGTATTTTTTCAGTCTAGTATGATTTTTTATTTTGTAGCATGTTCCTTTTTGACCTTCATAGATGCTTAAAATACTATTATCTGTTAGACTCTTTCAAATACTTTTCTAATATCTCTATGCTATATTGCTTTGCTCGACCTTTTTTTAATTCACGTTGACATTAGTATGAATGACAAGTGTAGTATTGCTGTCTTGAAACTCAGTGTTTTACTTAATCTTAAGGTAAGGTTCAACAAAATATTTGTTCAATCTGAAATCCTCTTTCTGCCGCTTTCTATTGTTTCCATCAGTAAACAAATCTTCAAAAGTAATATTTTTTGAGGCACTATGTGTATTGCAGTGCTTAGCTTGGACCAGGACAATTCTCAATTTATTTTCCTAATTTTATTCTCAAAAGAAATATCATCAAAGGCTCTAAGACCTCCTATGTTTAGTGCTAACCAAAAGTCAATTTCACCACTTAGCCCGTGGAATAGGTACAGCATTGATAATTTTACTTCATACTTACAACCTTTATCACTCTTGACGTGCCAGCTCTTTTCTTAAATGTAGGATTAACAAGTACTTCAAACCGTTTATTTTCTATATTCATACCCTACTAAACCTACAAGTCACTCCATCCTGTAAAAAATTAAAGATTACCAGATACCTAAAGTAATGCAATAGAATCTTTAGTGTTTTGATAGAAGGCCTTTGAGAATAGGAATTGCTTGTAACTCTTAATTTGAAAAGATTTCCTAGGTCTTGTCGACATTAAGAATAGTGATATAATGGAACCTTTAGTTATGAGGTAAAGAGAATGCTATAAGATTTAAAGGATGAGCAATAGGAGAAAATATAAAGACAGTCTACTAGGTAAGAAAGGGGGTAAAGGAAGAAGTACCAAAAAATAACAGGAAATTCATAGTTGCAGTAATGTGAATAGGTAGAACAGGGCGACATGGAGAGCATTACCAGCTGGGCATTGGAAAATGGTCTAGTATACATAAACGTTTTATAAGATGGGGAAAAACTGGTATTTGGCAGATGATTTTCAATATATTAGCTGTTAATAAAGACCCCGGGATGGCTCATGATAGACTCAACAGTAATCAGAACACATCAATATGCTGCCGGTACAGGAAAAAAATGTGGAAACTGGTAGATAAGAACAAGAGCTGGGACGATACAGAGGAGGCTTTTCAAGCAAATTACACGCTGCTTGTGATGCTCTTGGTAATCTACTGAAGTTTTTCGTTACTGCTGGCCAGAGATCTGATTATTCAAAAGCTTTAGATCTGATAGATGGTGGATATGTGGAAGCACTTATTGCTGATAAAGGCTACGATGCAAACTACGTGGTTGAGGTAGCAAAAGCTGTGAACGTTGAACCTGTTACTCCATCACGTTCCAATAGAAAATACCAAGAGAATATGATAAAGAGTTATATAAAGAGAGGAATTTAATTGAGAGAATGTTTAACAAAATCAAGCATTTCCGTAGAGTTGCCACTCGTTATAACAAACTAGCTATGGCATTTTATCATTTGTTCATCTCACTAGTATATATCTCTGGCTGAAATAAATGTCGACACTACCTAAATCTAATATATCATTGCTGCGGACTACGTTTGGTAATATAATCTCATATTAAATAGACGTTACTTAAGTTTATGTCAGGTTTTACTATAATTTTAACAATTGTTCTTATATTTTTCACTTTTATATTGTCGTTTTTTTTAAAAAGGACGTTTGGGTCAACAAATAAAAAGATAATAAAATCCTTCAGAAAGATTGTTGAACAAATTAATGCACTAGAGCCAAAAATGCAGAGTTTATCCGATGAGGAGCTTGCTAATAAAACCGAGGAATTCAAACGAGAATTGAAAAATGGAAAAACATTAAATGATCTTCTTGTACCTGCATTTGCGGTTGTGCGTGAAGCCTCTCGCAGATTTCTTAATATGAGACACTTCGACGTTCAACTAATTGGTGGGATGGTCCTTCATAGTGGCATGATATCAGAAATGAAAACAGGAGAGGGGAAGACACTAGTTGCAACCCTAGCTGCATACCTAAATTCCTTAGAAGGAAAAGGCGTGCATGTCGTGACTGTTAACGACTACCTTGCGAAACGAGATACAGAATGGATGAGTAAATTGTATAACTCTCTTGGAGTTTCTGTTGCATTTATCACGAATGATTTGACAGATGAAGAAAGGAAAGAGGCTTATAGTGCAGATATCGTATATTCAACAAACAATGAACTTGCCTTTGATCACTTGCGGGACAATATGAAATTTTCTCAAGAAGATATGGTTCAGAGAGGCTTCAATTATGCGATAGTAGATGAAGTGGATTCCATATTAATTGATGAGGCGCGTACTCCACTTATTATTTCTGGCCCGGTTGAGGAAAACAATCAAATATATAAGCACATAGATAAAGTAGTTACTAAATTAGTTGACTCTGATTATGAAGTAGACGAAAAGGGTAGGGTAGTATTCCTCACTGAAGATGGTATTTCACGAGTAGAGGAACTACTCAGATCATATAATCTCATTTCTGAAAAATCCTCGCTCTATGATGCTGGCAACATGATAATGACTCATTATATAGACCAAGCATTGCGTGCACATAAGCTGTTCACTGCTGATAAAGATTATATAGTAAAGGATGGCAAGGTGGTAATTATTGATGAGTTTACTGGGCGTATGATGGAAGGCAGGAGATATTCTGATGGTCTTCATCAGGCACTTGAAGCGAAGGAGAATCTTGAAATTCAGTATGAAAACCAAACTCTAGCATCGGTCACGTTTCAGAATTACTTTCGTATGTACAATAAGCTTTCTGGTATGACGGGAACAGCGGCAACAGAAGCAGAAGAGCTTCGCGATATATATAGACTAAATGTAGTGAAAATTCCTACTAATGTGACTGTAAAGAGAATAGATGTTGATGATGAAATTTATGGTACAGAAAAAGAAAAATTTAATGCTGTGTTGAAGTTTATAAAAGAGTGCCACAAGCGCCTTCAACCAGTCCTTGTTGGTACGGTAAGTATTGAAAACTCTGAAAAACTTTCTGCACTTTTGCGAAATCATTCTCTTAGGCATTCAGTGTTGAACGCTCGTTATCACGAACAGGAAGCATACATAATAGCACAAGCTGGAGTACCAGGTAATATTACTATAGCAACTAACATGGCAGGGCGTGGAACTGATATTCAGCTTGGCGGAAATGCTGGAATGATAGCAAAAGTGGAGCTGAAAAAGATCAAAAATGCTGATGAAAGAGAAAAAAAATACCAAGAAATAATCGAAAGAGTAAAAAGAGATAAAGAAATTGCTATGAAAGCTGGCGGTTTATGTGTTATTGGAACCGAAAGGCATGAAAGTAGGAGGATAGATGATCAATTACGTGGCCGTTCTGGCCGTCAGGGTGATCCTGGACTTTCTAAGTTCTTTTTATCGCTTGAAGATGATTTAATGAGAATATTTGGCTCTGATAGAATGAGAAGCTTTTTAAAAAGAGTGGGGCTAAAGAACAACGAAGCTATTCATCACCCATGGATCAATAAAGCACTGGAGAAAGCGCAGAAGAAAGTTGAAGCTAGGAACTATGATGTGCGGAAATCCCTACTTAAGTTTGATGATGTGATCAATAACCAACGCAAAGTTATTTTTAAACAGAGAAACCACATTTTAGGCAATGAAATTAATGATCTGTTTGAAGTGTACAGTGAAGTAAATGAGAGTGTGATGGAAAGTATAGTAAAAGGTGGTTATTACGAAGATTATGTTGAAGATATAGCCAAAGAATTTCATATGAGGTATGGCATAACACTTGATAAAAAAGACTTGGCAAAGTTTTTGAACAAACAGGAAGCTTTGGATTATATAGATGGTAAGATAAAAGAATTCTTTACTGAGAAAGAAAAATATTTCAATAGCCAGCAGACTACAGATTTGTGGAATACTATAGTAAAGCAAGTGATGATCATGACACTTGATCATTTATGGAGGGAACACCTTTCAATTCTGGAGAGCTTAAGGCAAAGCATAAGTTTACGCGCTATGGGGCAGAAGGACCCACTGAATGAATTTAAACGCGAGGCTTTCTTGATATTTGAGTGTATGCTTGAAAAGGGGAAGGAGCTCACCATTCATCGTCTAGCGCACTTTAAGTTGGTGAATAACCAAGAAGTAGGTGGTAGGTTGCACCCTACTAGAAAAGACAATCTTCCCAAAGTTTCAAGAAACGATAAATGCCCTTGTAACTCAGGAAAAAAGTACAAACACTGCCACGGTGCGATTACTGTGGTGAGTTAGTAACACCGCTGGTTGCTTGCTCACATATGCTAATCTCTTTTAACGTGTTTGATAGATTCTTGTGATTCCTCTTTTGTTTTTTTAGGAAGATCTAGGCTCTTTCTCTAATGACTCCATTAATTTCTTGATTTTATTTGATGCAATAGCTATTCCAATTGCAGCTACAATTAGGAATAATAGTGCTGTAATCATTATAGATAATAAAGAATTTGCTGTCATTGGTAAAGATAACAGAGAATCTATTTTAGTTATTGGGGCAGCACAACAAGGCCAATTCCAGTTACGGTATTTCCAATAGATAAGCCACCTAGGCACATAGTGGCTTTTATGATTTGCTTATATCGCGATTATGTGGACCTTGGGGTGAGTGAGTTTGTTATGAGAGCTGCAGTTAACGTTACTACAGAGATGCTGTCAACAATTCCATCTTTATCAAAGGTGAAAAACTGATCAAGGTACTTAGAGTGCAAGACCTATTAAGATGCTTACTATAGCTTCTATTATTGCTGCTATTCTCACTATCATTAAATAACTCAAACCAAACACTTTGCTCCTTTTTTATACTTACAGTTTTTTAGGTTTATCTTGTATTCTAAAATTTATATAAGTATTTTGCATGCTATAAATAGTGTTTCATCAGTTTATTTTATAGAACTGTTAGTTCTCAGCTTAGTGCTGTTTGCGCAGGTTCCAAGTGCAAGTGTCAAGCTAATCAGATTATAGTAGGTAATGTAAAAAGACTAATTAGCGCTCTTTATTATTGGTATCGTCTTCAGTAAAAGCTTCCTCCCATGTGCCTTGGGTTGCTGCACGGCTATATTCTGTTACTCTATTTTCAAAGAAATTCGTATGTTCAACACCATTTAGTATTTCATCAAGCCAAGGAAGAGGATTGTCATTAATATCATATATGGGCTTCAGGCCCAATTGCATTAACCGTCTATTTGCTATATAGCGTATGTAATTACGCACCTCTTCTGCAGATAGTCCTTCAACGTCTCCTAAGTCAAAGGCAAGCTTTATGAATTCATCTTCAAGTCCAACAATAGTGCGACATGCAGAATATAGTCCCTCTTTGAACTCATCATTCCAAATTTCGTTATTCTCTTTAATAAACGTATTGAATAAATTGATAATTGAGTTAGTATGCAAGGTTTCATCACGTGCTGACCAGGCGATTATTTGTCCCATGCCTTTCATCTTTCCAAAGCGTTGAAAATTGAGCAAAATTGCAAATGATGCAAATAACTGCAATCCTTCGGTGAATGCACCAAATACTGCCAGAGTTTTAGCTACATGCTTTTTATCGTGTTTTTTACTTTCCTCAAATTCTAGCATGTATTCATATTTCTTTCTCATAGCATCATATTTTAAAAATGCTTGATACTCACTTTCTGGCATACCAATTGTGTCTAAAAGATAAGAATAAGCTGCAATGTGTATGGTTTCCATGTTGGAAAAGCTTGCGAGCATCATGCATATTTCCGTTGGTTTAAATATGTTTGAATAATGCCTCATGTAGCAGTTGTTTACTTCAATGTCTGCTTGAGTGAAGAACCTAAAAATCTGAGTCAGTAAATTTTTTTCCACATTCAAAAGTTTAATTTTCCAATCCTTCACGTCATCAGCAAGCGGAACTTCTTCGGGTATCCAATGTATTCTTTGCTGTTGTAACCAAGCATCATACGCCCAAGGGTAATTAAAAGGTTTATATATTGGATCTGCTTCTAACAATGACATAGAATACCTATTACTTTCTAAAGTAAATATTATATTAAGCGATATCAAAAATCAGTCAATTTAACTTTTACAAAATTTGACGACAGGTAATTTATTAGTGTATTGTAACTTTAAGCTATTTATCAATAGAGATGCGAGTACTAATATTTCTTATTTTGTTGTTTTTAGTAAGCTGTCACACTATTCACAATCACGGAGCTCCAGGCATTAGTATTGAATTGTGGAACAAGATAAAAGTAGGTGATGATAAAGAAAAAGTGATTCACACTCTAGGATCACCGACATTGATATCTAAATTCGATGAACATATCTGGTACTATATCTCATATAAAGTTAAACAGGTTAATTTCTTAGGAAAGAGAAAATATAGTAGTAAATCTCTGCAAATTTCATTCGATCAGGATGATAAAGTTACAAATGTAGAAGAAATTGATGTTTTAGAAAGGTCTTTGGCTGTTGTTGATTGAAAATTTGCTGCTGTGGAGTTTCTCTGTAAAAAATGAAATTTTACTGTGCACTACTGATGTTATTCCAGTGTGTGACACACAACTGCACGAATATTGTGATTTGATATAGACCAGATAGCTCATAGAAATACAAAAATTTGCTTGACAGGTTTTAATAGTCTTCTTATCATAGTATTAAAGCTATTTATTACTTGTCTTCATAATTTGTGCAGGTTAATGACAAAAAATTTAGGGTATTGGGTACATCATATTTAACTTTTTGTACTATGTGCACCTTATGTCTTTATATAAATCTGGGTTTTTGCCTATATAAGTTGAAATATGCTTATAAAGCGTTTAAGATAGTAGAAAATGTCAAATTGATAAGGGAGTATTTGAATACTAGCTATCCTAGGTTTTTTTTGCCTTTTTTCCTGCTTAGATAAGTTTCTTAACATTAGGTTAGTTGCATAAAAATAGCTGAGTCATAGCGTTTAGGATAGAAAACGCCAATATTTGAAATACATATAGATAACTAGCCAACCACGGGGTTTTCTTTTACCTTTTTTTCTATTTAGTAAATTTCTTAGTATTTATATCTGAAGCAATTTAGAAACAAACGAAAATGGTGTCACGCACTGGCATGACAAGAAGAGGGTACTGGAATGACAGGAGAAGGAAGCACTGAGGTAACAAAAAAGAGATACTAGAATTACACTCTTCCCTCTTAGACTTAAATCACAACATTTATGTAGTCGTGTATCAGCTATTTTCATGACAGGAAGAAAGTGCTGAAATTACGTATCCATTCAGCGGAGTAGCAAAATAAGATAGACAAGGTAGTATAAAAGATAACGATAGAGCAAAAGTAAGGTA
>NZ_NJBR02000019.1:0-5237 GCF_002204235.2 Wolbachia endosymbiont of Wuchereria bancrofti | reverse complement strand
GCTTAAATAAAGATTAAAGATAAATTTTAGGCCTAAAACATCCCCATATAAGGAGTTCTTAAGGTCTGTAAAGTGGGTTTTTCAACGTGCTGCCAAATGCAAGAGTTCTATTTACTCCAAGTATGTTACATGTATACTTATTGCTAAATTAATTTTGGAATGATAGAAAATGAATGAATTTAAATCAATCCGTAATATTGCAATAATTGCGCACGTTGACCACGGGAAAACTACTTTACTTGATAACATGTTAAAACAAAGTGGCACGTTTCGTGAGAATCAAGAAGTTCAAGAGCGGGTGATGGATAGTGGTAATCAAGAGCGCGAACGTGGAATTACAATACTTGCAAAATGCACATCGATAATGTGGGGTGACGAAAAAATCAACATCATTGATACACCAGGGCACGCAGATTTTGGTGGAGAAGTAGAAAGGGTATTATGCATGGTAGACGGCGTGCTGCTGCTGGTTGACGCTGCAGAAGGCCCCATGCCACAAACTAAGTTTGTATTGTCAAAAGCACTAAAAGCAGATTTGAAGCCAATTGTGATAATCAATAAGGTTGATCGGCCAGATAGCAGGATTGATGAAGTGCTAAACGAGATATATGAACTATTTTTTAATCTTGATGCAACTAACGAGCAGCTAGATTTTCCGGTATTGTATGCTTCTGGTAGAAACGGCTGGTGTATTAAAGAGCTTTCTGATAAAAGAAAAGATTTAAGTCCGTTATTTTCAACGGTTATAGATTACATAAAACCTGCCAATTATGATCAAAATGCACCTTTTGCTATGCTAGTTACTCTGCTTGAATCTGATAAATTTCTTGGCAGAATATTGACAGGAAAAATTTATCAAGGAATTGCAAAAGTTAATTCAGATCTTAAGGTACTTGATCTTGATGGTAAAGTAATCAAACGAGGAAGATTAACTAAGTTACTTTCATTTTCTGGCTTGAAACGCATTCCAGTAGAGCAAGCTGTAGCGGGTGATATAATTGCAATTGCAGGACTTGAAAAAGCTTCAGTTTCAGCCACTATAGTAGCGCCAGAAGTTACAACTGCAATAAGCTCAATTCCGGTTGATCCACCGACGATGGCAATTACCCTCAGCGTCAATGATTCACCTTTTGCTGGACAAGAAGGAACAAAACTTACTTCCGCTGTTATAAAGGATCGTTTATATGCGGAGGCGGAAATAAACGTTGCGATTACCGTGACTTCAACACCGAATGATGAAGCATTCGAAGTAGGTGGACGTGGTGAGCTGCAGCTTGGAGTGTTGATCGAAAATATGAGAAGAGAAGGTTTTGAACTCTCAGTTTCGCGTCCTCGAGTATTATTTAAAGAAGAAGGCGGTAAAAAGCTTGAACCTATAGAGGAAGTAGTAATTGATGTAGATGATGAATATAGTGGAATCATCATGAAAAAACTTAGCTTCCGAAAAGGTGAAGTAACTGACATGAGGCCTTCTGGTAGTGGCAGAACAAGGTTAATATTTTTAGTACCATCAAGGGGGTTGATTGGTTATCAAGGAGAGTTTTTAACTGATTCTCGCGGTACTGGTATAATCAACCGTCTGTTTCACAGTTATGCTCCATATAAGGGTCCAATTTCTAGAAGGCGTAATGGAGTTTTAATTTCTACGGATAAAGGTGAGGCCGTGGCGTATGCAATTTTCAACTTGCAAGACAGAGGAATCATGTTTATTAAACCACAAGACAGGGTATATTGTGGCATGGTTGTTGGTCAGCATAGTCGTGGCAATGATTTGGAGATAAATGTACTAAAAGGTAAGCAATTAACAAATGTGAGAGCTGCAGGTAGTGATGAAGCTATAAAACTTACCCCACCAAAAACAATGACTCTAGAAGATATGATAGCGTATATAGATGATGATGAATTGGTAGAAGTCACTCCAAAATCTATACGCCTACGCAAGAAGTTTCTTGATCCAAATGAACGTAGGCGTGCAGAAAGGGCAAAGAATAAAGAGTAGATAAAAGTTGAAAAATTGCTAATAGTAGTGTATAATTATTAACATTTCCTAATTGTACTTAATTATGGCTTTTTCTAAATTTCTAGATCCAAAAAATGATGTAGCCTTTTGGTGTATCTTTGGTACTGAAAAAAATAAGGACATAGAGTTTTTAAGCACCATAATGGACGTTGAGATTGCCTCTAAAAAGCAAAATATTGTTGATGTACTCTGTAGAGATGAAAATGGGGTGCAAGTAATTGTCAAAATGCAAGTTGCTAAAACTAAAGGCTTCGAGAAACGTGCACAACTACATGCTGCTAAAGCTTACTCAAGACAATCAAACAATTACATAGATTTAAAGAAAGTCTTCTTTATTGCTATTTCCAATAGTGCGCTATTTCCTGAGAAGGTTGAGTATATTTCTGCCCATAGTATACGAGATATAAAAACCAATGGATATTACTTAAAAGATTTTCAATTTGTCTTTATTGAGTTGCCGAAGTTTACAAAAAGCAAGGTAGAACAGCTAGAGAGTACAATAGAGAGATGGTACTTCTTTTTTAAGTATGCAGAGGACACTACTGATGAAGACCTAAGGGATATAGTAGAAAAATTCCTAATGCTAAAACTAACATTTGATGAATTGGACAAGTTTCGCTGGAATGAAAAAGATCTAGTAGCCTATGAAGAAAGAGTAATGGATTTGCAAAAAGAGCAGCCATCCTTGAATACAAACTTGATCTTGCTAAAGGGTAAGGTATCAAAATTGGGCAATGAAGATGGCAAAAACCTACTTAAAACTGGTATTTCTATTAATATTATCTCTCAAATGACTGGCTTTTCTCAGGTTCAGATTAAACAACTTCAGGAAGGAATTGTCTAAAGGACTTATATGATCAATGAAGAAGTTGTAAAAGAGAACTTGAAAGAAGTCATAGAGCGAAAAAGTGGTAAGGATGTGATCGCTCTTGGCATAATATCCTCAATTGTTATTAAAGGTAAAGATATTGGCTTTGTGCTTGAGATTTCTGGTGACACACAAGCAAATGAGGAATTAAGAAAAAATTGTGAGAAAGCTGTTAAAGCTATACCAGGAGTAGGACAAGTGACCGTGGTTGCCGCTGGACGAAAACAAGCTGGGCAACAAAGAGCTAAACTGCATATTGAAGGAGTGAAAAATATAATTGTCGTTGCTTCCGGTAAAGGAGGTGTTGGCAAGTCCACGGTTGCACTAAACCTTGCTTTCTCGTTGGCAAAATTAAAACATAAGGTTGCACTGGTTGATGCAGATATATATGGTCCTTCAATTCCCAAAATGCTTGACGCTGAAAAATTAAAGCCAAAGATACAAGGTGGTAGGATAATGCCCATAGAGAAGTATGGACTGCATACTATTTCAATTGGCTATTTTATCGATAAGGACTGTGCAGCAATATGGCGTGGGCCTATGATCACGAAGGCGCTTTACAATTTGCTAATGGGAACGAGATGGTCAGATATAGAATATTTGGTAGTTGATACGCCACCTGGAACTGGTGATGTACACCTAAGTTTGATGGAAAATTTTAACTTAACTGGAGGAATAATAGTTTCAACTCCACAGGAACTTGCCTTGGTTGATGCACGCAAAATTTATAATATGTTTACAAAGCTCAGTGTACCGATCGTCGGCATTGTAGAAAACATGAGCTATTTTATTCAAGACAACTCAAAGATATATATATTTGGGAAAGATGGTACAAAAGTAATGTCCGAGGAACTGGGAATCAAACTCTTAGGCAGAATTCCTCTAGATCCAAAGATATGTTACGCTTCAGATTGTGGGAACCCTTTAATGCTAAGTGAAGATTTAGCAGGAATTTACGAAGACTTTGCTAAAGATATTAGGTCTTTCATATAGAATTCTATAAGGTTTGTTTAAACTATTTTCAAAATAGATAAAATATAATTTTAGGATTGATATAAATAAAATGAGTTACGATGTAATCATTTCAGGTGGTGGGTTACTTGGCCTTATTACTGCTATTGGCCTGAGTAATAACTCTGTATCCGTAGCCGTGATTGAAAAAAACAGTTTGCCGCGTATAATTGACGATAATCGAGCATTTGCTATTTCCCAAGGCTCAAGGAAAATACTGGAAAAGTTAGGGATTTGGCAATTTATAGAAAGCGAGGCTGAGCCAATACTTGATATATGTATATTAGATGAAAATAGCCCAATCACTGTGCATTATAACCATAAGATGGTTAGTGAAGAACCGATGGGTTATGTTATCAACAACGCTGTTATATGGAACGCGATCAATAACAATTTTTTGAATAAACTAAATATATATTCTCTGCACTCTTATAGAACAATTACTTGTGATGCAGGATGCGTGGAAGTTACCCTTGACAATAACCGGAAATTAATATCATCGCTACTTATCTGTGCTGAAGGCAAAAACTCCAAACTACCAAGGTTATTTTCTATGTCAATAATAAAATTTGATTATAAACAAAGTAGCATAGTATTTAATGTAAAGCACAAGCTGCACCACCAAAACTTAGCTGTGGAGCAGTTTTTTCCTGGCGGTCCGTTTGCAATTCTGCCGATGAAAAGTGGCCATACTTCTTCAATAGTTTGGACAGAAAAATCTGAAATTTCAAAAATGCTAATGAGTCTATCTGAGGAAGAATTCATCATAGAACTTAAGAAAAGGTTCGGTTCTTATTTAGGAGAGGTTAAACTAGATGGTGAAAGAAAATCTTATCCTTTGAGTTTTGCTTCTGCAAAAAAGCTGTATAAAAGCAGAGTTTTGCTTATTGGTGATGCAGCACATTCAATCCATCCAGTTGCAGGTCAAGGGCTTAATCTTGGCATTAGAGATGTAGAGAGCGTTATAAGGCAAATAACTGCTGCAAAAGTATCTGGTGTTGATGTTGGTAGTAGTTACTTATTAAAGAAAATTTCACGTGATAGATGCTTTGATAATTTTACGATGGCGCTTGCAACCGATGGATTAAATAGGGTATTTTCCAACAGAATATTCTGCGCTAAAACGCTAAGAAATTTTGGCTTAATGGCTGTTGAAAATTCAAAATTCCTTAAAAAACGCTTCATCCGGCACGCTATGGGATTTGTGTAAACTAGTTTTGGACATCAAATTAACCCTGGGGTGTAATTCGTATCCATTCAGCTAAGCGGTGTGAGAGACGATAGATAGGAAATTATGGAAAGGGTTTAGCTCCTTTTGTTTCCATGTTAAGTATAATG
>NZ_NJBR02000018.1:0-893 GCF_002204235.2 Wolbachia endosymbiont of Wuchereria bancrofti | reverse complement strand
ATCCTGCAATCCTTTCAATTTCACTGATGGAAAGACCAGTAAACTTGACAATAGTGTTGGTATCAACATTATCAGCCAGCATTGCCTTTGCCACTTCAATTTTTCCTTCTTCTATACCTTCCAAGTTTCTGTTCAAGGATAGCTTCCTCTTTGTACAGATCCATTGTTCTTTCTTCATACGCTGTTAGGTCCTTTTCACCCCAGTGAAACTTGTTTAACTCATCATATGCTAAATTTATTATTAATACTTCTCCTGCTATCTTCTTTAAATTTTTATCTGTTGTTTCTTCTGCATACTTAAATAAAGAAACACCAGCGTTCTACTATGCTTGTTAGTTGGTCTACTTTACCTTTAGGAAATTTAGGTAGTTCAATGAATACGAATTGAAAATCCTGTAAATCATGCTCATTAGTTTCATCGTCTTTTATGGTATGGCTAGATATATAATTAGACTCATCGGGAAATAAAGTACAATTTGATGTTGTAATAAAGAAAATCTTTTGTAAATTAGCGTATCCACCAGATTGCCTTGAGTAAGCTTTGGCAACGTAATATTGAGCACGTTTTTTAAAGTCCTTTTCACGAGTGAGCTACATTTCAACCACAAACTTATTACCAACAGAATCCTTGCAGAGAATATCAACCATGCTTTGTTTCTCAGAAGCAAATTCAGAATTTATAATGACGCTGATGAATTCTATTTCTTGCATAGTATCAACTTCAGTATACCCTAAAATATCGCTCAAGAATGGATAAGAATATTCTTATTTCTTTCGTGCCAAGGATCTTCTTGAAAGTCATGTCCAATTTTTGTTAAGGAACTTAGAAAAAGCCATAAGAAATTAACTTGAAAGGTATTAATAGTAATACACTATTTTTTGCAAATATTCAA
>NZ_NJBR02000017.1:0-1309 GCF_002204235.2 Wolbachia endosymbiont of Wuchereria bancrofti | reverse complement strand
GCTTAAATAAAGATTAAAGATAAATTTTAGGCCTAAAACATCCCCATATAAGGGGTTCTTAAGGTCTGTAAAGTGGGTTTTCTGGGCTACCTAAATTATAGCTAGGCAAAAACTATATGGCTTGCAGAAGGGTTCACTTTAAGATCCAAGCCAGAGCATATTACATCTAGAATCTACCCTAATATTATACCCCTTGCGGGAAATATTGATCTAGTTCTCGTAATCACTCAAGTCCAATATTACCTTGTTGATATAGCGCTCATTTGCATCTTTTATGACAAACTTCACGCCACTTTTGTATTCAATGATTTCATCTACAGAAGGCACTCTACCAGCGATCGAAAGAATTAGGCCACCAAGTGTAGCATAATCTTCTTCAGGATCACGTAATTCTATTTTCAAATTTTCTTCTATATCCTTCACAGGAGCCCTTGCTGATACTTCATATTTATTTTGGGATAATTTAACAATGACATGTTCAAAAGGCTCGTTTTCACTACTAATATTTGGTATTAATTCCTCTATAAGGTCGGTCATTGAAATCAAACCGTCAGTTCCACCATATTCATCCAATACAACAGCTAAGTATGACTTAGAGGATCTCATCCTAATAAAAAGACTAGTAGTCTTCATTGATGGTGGAACGAATATCACGTTTTGTATGAGGCTCCTTAGATTAAAGTTCTTGTTCTCACTAAAGAGAACGTCTTTTATATAAAAAAACCCTATTACGTTATCAAAATTGTTCTTATAGATTAATATTTTAGTGAGGCAAGTACCTTTCACCTTTTTTATTATCTCATGTCTGCTTGACTCAATGTCTACTGCGCATATTTCCGTACGTGGGGTCATTATATCAATTATATTGCAATCGTGGAACTTCAGCAGACCATTAAATATACTAAGGTCCGGTAGATCTTTCATTAACGCTTCGGTTGCACACTTCTTTAACATGCGGATCCTTTTGAAAAAAAATAGGAAAGCCCCATATGCTATTTTTTCTATCAAAGTTCTTTTTTTACTCAGTCTGCTTCCTGTAATAGCCAAAACGTTCTTAGATCAGATTTATCAAGAGAACTGTTGTCAAATGTTTAATAAGCATGTGAATAATGTCAAACTAATTTGTGAATTACTTGTCGATACCAGATATTAACAATTGACCAACAGTTTTTTCACTGGCATATACACAAGTATGCAACAGCTTACAATACAAAACCCCTTTCCATAAGAGAAGATTACTAACACTCTAAACATTCCACTTATACACACAAATTATAGTAGAAAATCAATGGTATGCAGAAGTTACTAA
>NZ_NJBR02000016.1:0-11156 GCF_002204235.2 Wolbachia endosymbiont of Wuchereria bancrofti | reverse complement strand
CAGCACAGACGCTGGGCGCAATTCGTCATCTCGCGATTCATCTGCGGTATCTCTAGATCCCGCTAACAAGTAGCAAGAAATTTATTAAATAGAAAAAAAGGTAAAAGATATCCCCTGGCAGATAGTGTTTACTCTCTAATCCTACAAATTGGCGTACTATACTGTCTTAAATGCTTTATAAGAACGTTCCAGCTTATATAGGTAAAAACCTAGAGATGTTGTAAAGATATAAGGGTGCATGTAGTACAAAAAATAAAACATAAGACGCTAACTACGTGATACTTTGTCATTTAGTCTGCATAGATTGAAAATAACTGAATACCTTCAGTACTATGGAAATTAGCAAGGTTTATCAAGTAGTTTTTTGCATTTCTGTGAGCTATCTAGCTTATCAAATCACAAATGTTCGTAAGTTGTTTGTGCGACGCTGGGATGGCTTTGTTGCTTCCATAGTTTCTATTTTGTAACTAAAAATGCTTCCCTCTTTTAGAGTACTGTATATAACACGGTTGTTTCGCAGTATATTGCGAGTTACTTCAAATAAAATCCCCAATAGCATGATCTACAAGGAGGCTTTATGGATAAGAAATTTTTCTGTTCATCCCATTGTTAATAAAAAACATAGGAGAAAACGGTGTATTTTCTGGTTATGTGGGTGTCTTTAACATAGTCGATAAACAAATGACCTAATCTTGTCTGGAGCATTTAAAGAGAATTTGAACAAAAATGAGATAAAGCTCCTCTGGCAGCACAACCCTGGTGGGCCTATAGGCAATATTATAAAATCTGTAAAAATGATGTTGGGTTGTATATAACTGTGCGTTTGCTTTTAGGTATTCAAAAAGCAGAAGAGGCTTACTTAATACTTAAAACTGGGGTAATTAACGGACTTTTGATTGGCTATATCATAAGATATAACATTGACCATGAGAGCGGAGCTCTGGTGTTGAAACAAGTAGGAACTACAGGAAGTCAGTTTGATCACTTTTCTGCAAATTTAGCTACCCAGGTAGTTAACGTAAAAAGTTAGGGAATAGACAAGAAATGTTGGTAGGAGCAATAAAAAAAGGCAAATGATGTGCTTACAAATATGCATATTTCTATTTAAGATTTGTTAAGTGGGTAGCACTTTGTCTACTTAACATTAAAAATGTTCAGGTCAAATTTAACATCTGTATTAATGCTTATTTAATTTTTACACTAGTATATAATTTTGTTACTATTTCTGGTGATTGTTGGTAAAATTTAGCTTGAAGAAAGTTTTTAGAATTGAAAAAAATGAGGTAATTTTATGCTTGGCACAAGTAATGAAATTAATATTAAAAGGGAGGAAGAAGAATATAGCTGAATCTACCGTGTTTGCTTGGTTGTACCTAAAAAAAGATTGAGTAGATATTGCCAAAGAGATGAAATAAATGAGCAGAAAATATTCTATATTGTAATAAAGCTACTGCAAATAATGGAGTTTAAGCTAATAAGCTTACAACAGTAAATGCAGGTGTTCAAGTTGATTTGATACTTCAAGTGAAGTAATGAGTAAAGATGGAGGGGTTAAAACTGAAGAAAGTAACGAATTTACTGATGGAATCTACTTTGGCAGTACTGAAGGTAGTGGGCTAATTGATAATGACTATTCTAATATAGAAGGAGTAAGTACAGAGGAAAATGAAGCATTAGAAGAACAGCTAGGGGATATGAGTCAGGAACTAGAACTCGAACGTTTGCAAAATGTTTCCTTAAAAGAGGAAAGTAGAGAATTGTAGTCTATAATTGAAAAATTTTAAAAGGGTTATAAGAAATTAACAGAAGCTACAGGCAAACGAGAAGATGAACTAATTGAACACAACATAGAACTTGTAAATAGAACAAGAAAGCTTTTGGTAGAGTGGAGGAAAAAGACAGGAAATAAGTAGTTTAACAAGGTGAAATGAAGAATTAGAACAAGGTAAGAAAACAATAAAAGGTAAAGTTGATGAACAAACAGCAAACTATATATGATCAAGAAGAAAGGGTCGGAGAGCAGGATGCTTTAATTAAATCACTTGCTGATGAAAAATGAGGCTGTTAAGAAGGGTAATGAAGTCTACAAATACAAATAACGAAACTTGAAGATAAAGTTAGTGGGTTAGAAGGTAAGATTAGTAACTTAGGTTGTGATAAAGAAGCTCTATAATCAAATGTGAATATACTGACTGCTCAATTGCAAAGTGCTCAAGAACCTCAACAGTAATTGGAGGAAGGGAATAGAGATTTAAATAATCAACTAAGCTATGTAAAGGAAGAGAATCAAAAGATATTAGCCAAGAAGCTAACTTGAATAAAGAAAATGAAAGATTAGCGTAATGTGAATGCAGATTAATTAATCAAGTAAAAACATTGGAGGAAGAAAAGAGTGGTCTCGAACAACAAAAACGACAGAGTTAAGATGAACTATAAGCAAGAATGCTGAATTAGAAAGTAAAGTAAGTGAATTGCGAAAAGAAAAAGCTCAACATGAAAAGCAGTTAAAAGCTATGGAAGAAGCATGCAAAACGTGTGAGGAAAGTCAATTAAATACTGTTAAAAAAGAGAAAGAGGACTTAGAAAATGGATCTGCTGAGTTACAAAAACAAGTGCAGACTTTAAAGGAAGATAAAAAAATGTGCAAAAAAGATTGACTAAAATATCTAGCCAAAAGGGTGTAGATCTGGCAAAAAGTAAAAAAGATATTAGCAAGTTTGAAACTGCTTCGTCTAATCAAAAAAAAGAATGGGAGGCAGATTCAAAGAAAAAAGCTGAGGAAATAGAAAGGTTGAAGACATTAAAGAAGAAATCAGATGAGGAATTACAAGAAGCCATAAGAAAACTTGCTGGGCAAGAAAGGTCAGTTAAACACCTGGGAAGCAGAATGAAAAAAGCAAGAGATGTTGCAGTATCATCTATTGCAGCACATACAGAGGCACTTCATGAGAATTTGATATAAAGGATCAACAGATTGAAAGTTCACTAACTGAAGATGCACAATGAGATGGGAAGTAAAAGGGAAAGATACACGAGGACAAACAGAAATTCAAAAGCCAGATATAGGAGATGTGGATAAAGTATCTATCATGAAATCAATTACTGATCCGTGTAACTTACTAAAAAAGCCTTTGCAGGGTCTTGGACGTTTCTTGTCTGATCGGAATATGGATTTAAAAAAGAATTTCCCTGAATTGAGAGAAAAGAATTTTCTTCTCAACTTCTTGAGAGAAACTGTAAAATTTCTCTCAAATAAACAAGACAATAAACTTCAAGATAGTGGATTACTTAATTTATTTAAAGATAATTTAAAAAATTTAATAAGAGAAGTTATAGAAGGTAAGGTTAAAGAAGTAGTGATTGACAAGGGTAATAAGTATTGTCAGGTTAGCAAAAACACAGATAAAGAGTTACTTGATGGTATTATGTGCAAGAGTAAATTAAAAACCAAATTGCTACACTCTGTTAAGTGATATATAAAGAAATTAAGATTAAATATAAAAGACATAATAATAGTAATGCTAGCATGAATAAGTTTTATAATGAAAGAAGTAATAGTAAAAATCCATCAATCCTGCTAGTATATTTGTGCTGCCACCGAATAATGTAAGAGTAGTAGGACATGGATAATAAAAATTGCGACAGGCAAAAATTAGAGTAAACTTTTAGCATAAAGCATCAGCTCCTTTTTTGTTAAAGTGTAGGAGCTATCTTCCCAATGTTGTCTTAGTAATTTTAAGTTCCTACCTAAATTTTTTCCTGGCTGGTAACCTATATTTATCAAATCATCGCCAGATAAAGGAAGTTTCGGGATGTTAAGCGCCTGAGCAAGTGAAATGTACTCATCGACATTTGCTCCGGACTCAACACCACAAACTTTTACTAAATCGCAATATAATTCCTTGCCAAGTAAAGATATATATTTCCTTTGTTCTTTTTCTGTAAGCTCTGTTTTGATATTATTAGATAGTAAAAATAATAGCTTTTTCTTTTGCTTGTTTGAAAGGCGTAAAAACTTACTTACGTATTCTCCAAGGCTCAGCCTGTCATTTTTTTCAGTAGTCCTAAGAAGTAACGCTAATTTTACTAGTGCATCAGTGCCAAAAAGAAATGCTGAAGACAGAATTTCGCATTTTACCTCTTTTGGGATAATTTTTTGTAAAACATCAGATTTTTGCATACTCTTAAGTGTTGGAACCGGAGCATCATACTCCAGCAATTTAAACATTTCATCTCTTATTCTCTCTCCAGATAGGTTATAAATCTTGTGCGCGTGCTTTTTGCATACATTCAATATTTTATCACTCAGATCTCCAATGCATATTTTTGCATGAAAACGAAACGCTCTTAAAATGCGCAGATAGTCTTCTTTAATTCTATCTTCAGCGTTGCCTATAAAATTTAATCTTCGTGCTTTCAAGTCCTGAGTACCACCAAAGTAGTCATATATATGGCCGTACTTGTTTGCATATAGAGCGTTGAATGTAAAGTCGCGTCTTGAAGCATCAGCTTGCCAATTATCGGTAAATTCTACTTTTGCATGCCTACCATCACACTTAATATCATGCCTTAGCGTTGTGATCTCAAAGGACCTTTGACTTAAAACTGCAGTGATAGTTCCATGTTTTAAGCCGGTTGGAATAGCTTTTATATTATGAAATTTTAATGCTTCAATTACTTGACTGGGCAGTAAATTGGTGGCTAAGTCAATGTCGTGAACTTTACGCTGCAGAATTGAATCTCTCACACACCCACCAACAAGCCTCACCTCACCACCAAATTTCTCTATGGCATCAATAATTAAACTAGTTTTATGATCAACTTGCATTTGGGCTAGTGTGTATTGTACTCATATTACTGAAATTTTGCAAAAAAGCCCTATATAAAAACATATAGAGTTAACAAGATTTTACAGGCTGCTGCTTATGAAATGTTTTTTCTATCCTTGTTTCTTTCATACCATATCTTGGTAAGCCGAAGGATTTTGTTCTTCAGAGCGTTTCATACACTGCTCTACCCGTTTTATAACATCACTAATTTCTCCATTAAACTTTCTGCTAATGACTTATCAAACGCTTCTTCAACCCCTACTTTCTGACGGCTACCCTTTGAAAGGTTGTAATATTCGAGATCTCATCTAGCTGAAGTTTTTTTGCTAATAGAAAATCTTCTTGCTCTTGCTTTGCTAAACTTTTACTTCTATCAAACAATGGTTCAAAATGAGCATCACCTTTGTTTATTATGTGCATGGTAGATTGATTATTAATAGTTTGGACTACCTGTTTATATACTACCTGAAGAACTGATAAGGCTATGTGTGCGACCTACGTCGCCAAGACCTCACATATTTTCTAGCAATTTATTCGCTTCAATCGGAGTTAATTTTTTAAAGCTCTTTGGCAAGTGTTCCATAGAATTTAGAGACCATTATTACTTGCTTAACATTTGCATTAAACCCATCCTCATCCTGAAATATCCATCTTTGCAAAAACTTAAAATACAACCGATTTTCGATTCAAAGGTGCAATTTCATGCCATACTTTCCACAAAGTATTCTACCTTCAACTTCAGGATCACCCCATCTACTATTATCCAAGATGTTTTTTACATAGTTATCTGCAGTTTCAATGCGAATATTATCACTACTATCGTAGCTGCTTGCAATTGCACTTTGAAACCATTCTGGCAGATTTTTTGCGCAAATTCTTTACAGTCTTTTCGCAACTGCTCTACAGTAACTTTGATTCCCTTCTGCTGTCCCAAGCTTTATTTGAATGAGGTCAAAAAAACAATTTCCATTACCAATTGCTTGCCCTACATGGAAATTATCAGGGTAGGGGCTACTACTTGAAAGAGTTATTTCTTACCCTGAGCTCTTGAACCTTTTCGCACTTTCAATGTCTTGAAAATCACTTAGTAGCTTCCGGTTTTTGAGCTGTGGTCATAGCTTCTCATCTTAAACTATATATTACTATACCAGTAAAATTGTTAATAAGTAACTAATTAAGTATAGCAAAAATTCTTAAATCATGTAACAATTGTGGTTTTATATGGTAAATATGAGCTTTAACTGTGGCATAGTTGGGTTACCGAACATAGGAAAATCAACTTTATTTAACGCGCTTACACAATCAAGTGCAGCTGAAGCTGCAAATTACCCCTTTTGTACAATCGAACCAAATATTGGCAAGGTGCCAATAAGAGATCAGCGTTTAAAGCAAATCGCAGCAATTGCTGGTTCAGAAAAGGTAATCTACAATCAACTAGAAGTCGTGGATATCGCAGGTCTGGTAAAGGGTGCGAGTAAGGGTGAAGGGCTCGGTAATAAGTTTTTGAGTCATATCAGAGAAGTTGACGCCATCGTTCATCTGCTTAGGTGCTTTATGGATGACGGTGTTAACCATGTGTATAATGAAATAGATCCAATATCAGATGCTGAGGTAGTGGAAATGGAATTAATTTTGGCTGATATTGATAGCATAGAAAAGAGGCTACCTCAATTGGAAAAGAAAGCAAAGCAGGGTAATGAGGAGCTAAAGAGGCAACTTGATTTGATGCAGGAGGTTTTAGCTACTTTAAAACTCGGTAAACCTGCAAGAAGTTTAGAATGTAGTGATAGAAATGAAATGAAATCACTTCAATTGCTGACGGCAAAGCCTGTTATGTACGTCTGCAATGTTGAAGATACAAATATTATAACGGGTAATGAACTATCTCAAAAGGTGAAAAAAATAGCAGAAAAGAACAAAAATGAATTTTATTGTATCTCGGCAAAACTTGAGTCAGATATTGCAAATCTTGAAAGTGAGGAGGAAAAACAGAGTTTTTTATCAGAATTTGGCCTGCAAGAATCGGGACTTGATGGAGTAGCGCGTATTATGTATGAAGTGCTAAGTATGATAACCTTTTTTACTGTTGGCCTCAAAGAAGCACGAGCGTGGCCAATAAAAATAGGGTCAACGGCTGGTAAAGCAGCTGGTGTAATTCACACTGCTTTTGAAAAAGGTTTTATAAAAGCAGAAGCGATAAGTTTTGCAGATTATGTAAAATATAGAAGCGAATCGGCTTGCAAAGACGCAGGTAAAATTCGCTTCGAAGGCAAGGATTATATTGTACAAGACGGTGATATAATGCACTTTAGGTTTAATGTTGTAGCAGCCCCTTGCTGAAGGGAAAAAACTCCTTTTTCTACAGTTATTTTTTCATCAATGTTAGATACACCAATGATAATATTCTCATGTGGCTGTGTGTCCTTCTTTTTCTTATACAGTGTTTGTTGAACTAGACATTCTCTAAAACTTCATGTAAAGCTTTACCTTTTATAGACACAGCCTAGTTTTGCTCAGCTAGTTCTAGAATGTCCTTTAGTTCAATATTTTTACCATCAATGGGTAACTTCCTAATGCTCGTTTGATCAGGATTTATATTTAAAACAGCAAAATAGTTAAGGCCTTTTTCAGACTTATCTTTTGCACCTTAACTAATTTCGATGTTACATATTGCAAGTTCTGCGAAAGAGTAGTTTTTCTGCTGTTTCTCATTCTTCACAATTATTAGTATTCTTTTACCCTTGCTGTATATTTTTACTCTTTATAAATAGAACCGATTATGTCCTGGGCATACTACGTGATATTTATTAAAGAAAGCAGCCAAATCACTATTTAAAAATTCTTTTGCATCATGCTCTCCTTTATTAACTCTATCCAAATAATATTTATCTTCTCTATAAACTTCTCTTTAGCTTGAACATCACCACCAGCGTGGCAACAAAAAGGGAAACGTTCTTATTTCTTCCATAGTATTTTGCTATTTTGTTAAATGGATTTGCCTCTTTACCTTCATTATAATTCATGTCATACTAAGGATAATTAAATGGTCCACTTGAGAAATTTAAATTGTCAAAACCTGATAGTATGCTTTATACCTCAGGATTATTATCAAATTTATGCTTGTCTTAAGAAACCCCTTGATCAGTTTCTCTTGTAAAGCAATGTTGACATCTGTATTTTCCGCAGAAGATTTAAATCCCTTGAACCATTCAAATAACCCCATATCATACCTCTTTCAATTATATTAAAATTAGTATATCTTAATGCTAGTGCACTGTAAATGCTAAAATTTATGTGTATTAAAACTAAGTAAATTAGCATAAATTTTGTATTGTTTGCAACTTTATCACCTTATTATGCAATATTATTAAAGAACTAGTTGAGCAGATGTTATGAGCAAATTTAATTCCATCTACAAACTCTCCGCTTGTTACTCCAGTTGCAATGAACACTGACTCACCTTTCGCCATATCTTTTATAGAGTAGATTTTTTCTAGGTCATCAATATTCAAAATTTTTGCTCTTTCTTTTGACTGATCTGTGTCAAATATTAATCTTCCCTCCATTTGTCCGCCTATTGAACTTAACGCTGCAGCTGCAAGCACTCCTTCTGGTGCTCCTCCTATGCCAATATATATATCATGGCTGCCATTAATTAATGAAACTATAGCAGCAATATCACCATCATCTATCAATTTAACTTTTGCTCCTAACTTCCTGATTTTTAGTATTAAATTATTGTGCCTCTCACGTTTAAGTATAGTTACTGTAAGATCATTTACTTTACATTTTTTTGCTTGGGCTAGATTGTCAAAATTTTTTTCAACACTATTTTTTAGTGAAACTACACCTATTGGAAGATCTTTTCCTACCGCTATTTTTTCCATATAGATATCTGGTGCATGTAAAAAGTCACCTTTTTTCGTTGCAGCAAGAACAGACATTGCACCTTGTTTATAGTGAGCACAAATTGTAGTACCTTCAAGTGGGTCAACAGCAACATCGATCTCAGGACCATTTCCAGTGCCAACCTTCTCTCCAACATATAGCATCGGTGCTTTATCTCTCTCACCCTCACCAATTACAATTGTGCCATTTATTTCCATCGAATTTAGTACCGTCCGCATTGCATCAACTGCAACCTGATCAGCCTTTTTTTCATCACCTAAGCCCACCAATTTATATGCGGCAAGTGCTGCAGCTTCAGTTACTTTAATTAACTTATATGCTAGATTTTCCATCATTTACTCGAGAACTAAGCATTCAGTATATATCATGCCATTTGAGACTGCAAGATGCCTTGACTAATTATATTGTAAGGAGGCCATTCATCAGGAGACTTACTACTAAAACATGCAACTGAAAATGATAACTCACATATTAAAAATCTTCTCCTTAACAACAGACTTACTCTCCTCTCAACAAGAGCGAATAACTGCAGCGTTAACCAAGGAAGAGGAGCAAAACATATCTGATATTGCAGGTAATAAAACGGAAACTAACTTGGCAGATTCTGATGACTCTAGAGATGCCAATTTACCATGCTATACGATAAGATAAAGTTCATAGCCAAAAGCCTTGGAATAGAGGCTCAGAAGTTTTATGAAGAACTAAAAAAAAAGGGGAAGTAACAGATGAAAAAAATTTTGACTCACTTATAGATGCCATCAGTTTAGAAGGCAAGATATTTCAAGCGATTATAGTATATTTCTAAGAGTTATTGAATTGTTTGCACAGTTAGACATTCAAGTTAAGAGAAGCTCTGGCAGTAGAACTATGGTTGGGCATGGCTGTAACAAATAAACAGCCTGAAGTTGTAAAGATATTTTTAGAAAGTGGTAAATTTGATGAAGAGGAAAAATTATATGCTTTGAATAATGCTATTGTTCAGGGAAATATTCAAGAGTTTGAGGTATTTTAAGATTATATAGATCATGCGAAAATACTAAAGGACTTCGATATAGTTCCTTGCAACGAAAAAATTGACATTATGAAGGTGCTTTTAGATAACAAGAGATTTATTGAGGGAGAAAAGATTGATGCTCTGAGTAATACTTTTATAGATGATAGTCTACCAAAGGTTAGGCTACTTTTAAAAGTATATGATAGATATATTAAAACTAATATAAAAATCTTCTAGAAATAATTACAGAAAGTAAATTCTCGCTTAAGAAAGAGTTTAAAATAGATTCTGAATTTAAAGTTGGTTTTGACAATTCTGATCACACTCTAAATACCTCTCAAACTGAGTAATAATTGCACTGCTTAGATTAGCAATAAACAAAAAGAGAAGCAAAACACATCTGATGCAGAAAAAAATGGGGCAGAATCTAGCAGCAGTAATAAAGATAGTGTAAAAACTGTTGTGCTAAGTGGCGATTTTATTAGACAATTATAAACTCTATAGCATGAGACCTTAGCTCTGAAAGCTTACAACTAAAATTAAGTAAGCAAAGAATTAGTCTTCAAAGTAAGTGTGAGTAAGGTTGCTGTGTTAGGAAATGCATTATTGGATCATGCAATTAAACACAATCAAAAGCATTCAAAAGTTATAAAGTTTCTCTTAGCAAATGGGGTGACCACCATCAATGCAATCGGCCAAGAAGGAAGATATTATGTTAGTAAATTGAAGAGACAAATCTATAAAGTGAGTTGTACGTATTATACCGACAATTGAGGGATGATGCATTTTGTATTGCTACTGCGGAACGTAATTCTATAGCAGCAATGGTGCTCATACGGAATGATTAAGAAAGAATTGCATCGCATGAATCAGCAGTAAATGGGGGTGGGATGCCTGTAATAACAGAAACTGATCAGGCTACTATACTGCTGAATATAGAAGAAATAAACCGTAACCCAGTGGAAATGTTGATAATAAACCAGTGTCTCCTATATCAAAAAAAGAAACAAATGCTGGCCAATTACCAAATGGAAAAGAAACTAAATATAAAGAAAATAAGGAGTATTTTTATACCTCATTAAAGAATGATGCTATTGGAGTTGTGATTACAGGATTATTCATCACCGCTGCTGTGATGGTTTCATCTGTTTTAGTTGCGATAACTACTATACTACATGCAATAATTTCTACGTTACCAAGTTATAGAGAGATGGAAGGAAATAGAGTTGAACACGTAAATTCACAAGCTATAAAAATATAGAATATAATCCAATGTTCTTCCTCTGTTCTTCCTCTTGTCATCCCAATGTCAAGCATATAGCTATACGAACAGTAATCGTTTACAAATTGTGGAAATGAATAAAGAATTAAGCAGTAACAGTTATTAGATTCTGTTCCTTTTGAAAGGAATTTTGGCCATTTAG
>NZ_NJBR02000015.1:0-9735 GCF_002204235.2 Wolbachia endosymbiont of Wuchereria bancrofti | reverse complement strand
TAGAATATGCTTCTAGGTATGGAGATTTAGATGAGATTGAGAAATTAATAAAAGAGGGAGGAAATGCTAATGCAGCGGATGAAAACGAATCTACTTTTTTGTGTTTAGCTATCATAGCAGATAATAGAGATATGGCAAAGTTTCTAGTTGAAAACTGAGCAAATATTTATGCAAAGGATAAGTATGGTGACACTCCTTTACATGATGATGTCGACAATGATGCTATAGATGTAGTAAGGCTTTTAATCAACGATGGGGTAGAGATTAATGCAAAAAACGATAGCGGTAGAACACCTTTTCATCCAGCATATGGCAACATAAATGTGGTGAAGCTTCTAATTGATAATGGAACAGATATTAATGCAGTAGATTCTGATGGATTAACTCCTTTAAGTCGTACTTTCAGTGAAAGCAAAGTAGGTGTTTGTGCGTACATGATGAATAAGATAATAGAGCGATGCTTTTGGTTTTAATGTTAATCAAAAAAATTTACAACTCAAACCTGAGGTAGAAGGAAAATATTTCTGTATAATCATCAGCCGTTAATTGATGTTTTATTAGAACGCTATGAGTGTGATTTTCAGAAGATGACATTTGCTGATGTAAAAACTTTCTTTCAGGAACACAGGAGTGACATCATAGTAGAGCTTGCAGGAATAGAAAGGCATCTGGTTGACTTTGTAGATTTTGAAGATGCGAAAGAGATGCACATTCCTAGATTAGAGCTATATGTATTTGCAGAAGCTGTAAAAAAAACACGTTGAGCACACGCTTTGACAAGCTAAACATTGAATAACGTTATACTAATCTAGAACTGGATTGAGAAAGGAAGTAGTGATTTATAGATATTTTCAATATCTTGAGGAAGAGTTTAAAAAAGTGTACATAGAGGGAAAAATATAAATCCTTGACTTTTTTATTAAAATACATAATAATTAAACTATATTATTATTTTTGGTAGGAGAAGATTATAGCTTTAGAGTTGGAAGACTTAAAACTAGTAGTAATATCACTAAACACTGACAACAATATAATTATTTCAATAAAAAGTAAACTAGAAGCAAAACATAAAGGTGTATTCCAAAAATAGAAAGAAAAATTTAATATAAATTATTAATTTACCGTACAATAAGGCAGTTATATTAAAAAGTTACATCGTTGCATTTGCCTACTTTGTATGGTTGCTTAAATATAGTTAAAGCTCTATTAGATAACAAGGCTGACGTTAATATAAACGACAGTGATGGTGATACTGCTTTGCATTTTTCTACTAAAAATGGTTACTAGATATAGCTCGGTGTCTATTAAAAAATGGCAATGTTAAAGTTGACACGCAGAATAATACTGACTTCATTGCCTTGCATTTGGCTATTTCTTATGGTAACTCAGATACAGATGTAGTTCAAGCTCTATTAGACAAAAGGGCTAATCCTTTATTGCAAGATAATAATGGATGTACTCCTTTACATTATGCTGCTGAAAATGGTCACGTAAAAATAGTATTAGATCTATTACAAAAATGGAAGGCTAATCATCCTACATTAGAAAATGAGGGGGTAAAGCTCCAGTAGACCTAAAATTGGTAATGAAAACATAAAAGAACGGCTTCGAGTAATTATTGAGGGGCTAAAAGCTGAAAACATAATCAATAATACTGCTAGTGGTAAAAGATGTGGTACAGTTTTCAGAAGGTGAAAACAATGCAGAAAATGAACGAATTGCTAAAGCAGTGGGGATTGATATTATTTTAAGTACCATAACCGAATAGTGGTAATTGCAGGACTTGCATTTACTGGTCCTATATTAACAGCACTAGCTATAATCGGTATAGCTATAGCTGCTGGATTGGCAGCTGGAGCTATTGGTGGTACCACATATGCAGTATTACAACCTAGTAACAGCCTAGATGAACCAAATGTAACTGGGCAAAAAGTTCAGGGTATTAAAGTGTAAACAAGTGCACATGCCTAGAACTGGGCTTCAATTTCCATCTAAGAAGTATCACGAAAGTAGCTAATACTGATATTTAGTAAATTTATTTACCATTTTCTGTCATCCTATGGTTTTCCAGTATGAGAAGTCAGTGTCAAGCGCTGAGACGTCAGCAACTATCACGTCATACCACGATTCATTCGTGGTACCTCACCATAGATTCTGCTAATGAGTAACGAAATGACGGTCGTCATTTAGTTATAAATATTAACAAGTTTATCAAATGGAAAAAAGGCAAAAAAATCCCTGTAGATAGCTAGTTATTTACATTTAACTTTCAAACATGGCATTCTCTTTCTAAACGCTTAATAATTGCAACTCAGTTGCTTTTGCAATTAGCCTAAATTATAAACGTTAAGAAACTTACTAAACAGAAAAAAAGACAAAAGAAATCTAGGGCAGCTAGTTATTCACTACATTTTATCAGTTGGCGTTTTTTTAAAGCGCTCAGCAAACGCAATTTACAGCACTAATTGGTAATGTAGGCAACAATATATAAAGGCATGAGGTTAAGTTTTTTTGTCGTTTATCTGTACAGAGAAGATAAACAACTAACTTCAGTAATATGATAAGGAGGCTGGTGAAGCTTGTTAAGTAGTTTTCTGCATTTCTATGAACTGCTTAGATAACATCACTAAAGTCTTATAAAGCACAAAAAACGTTTACAATTAATGCTCAACATGATAAATTGAAAACAGTTTATTCCTCGGTAGCTCAGTGGTAGAGCAGTTGGCTGTTAACCAATTGGTCGCTGGTTCGAATCCGGCCCGAGGAGCATTTTTGTCTGTTATTTTGTATGAACTTTAAGTCAGTTGTTTTATGTATACTAGATGGTTGGGGAAATGGAATAGGAGATAGTAAATGCAATGCCATTAGCAACGCAAATCCACCATGTTGGCAATATATTAGCTCCAATTATCCAAGATGCAGTTTATCTGCCTGTGGGACTGATGTTGGATTACCAGATGGTCAGATAGGCAACTCAGAGGTTGGTCATATGAACATCTGCAGTGGTAGAGTGGTAATGCAAAGCCTGCAGCGCATTGATCAAGAAATCAAAACAATAGAGAACAACAAGAATTTACGAAGTTTTATTAGTGATCTAAAGGATAAGAACGGCGTGTGCCACATAATGGGGTTGGTGTCAGATGGTGGTGTCCATTCGCATCAAAAACATATTTCAACTCTAGCAAATAAAATATCACAGCACGAAATCAAAGTAGTGATACATGCATTTTTGGATGGCAGAGATACACTGCCAAATTCAGGGAAAAAGTGCGTTCAAGAATTTGAAAAGAATATAAAAGGCCATGACATAAGAATTGCTACTGTCTCTGGGCGTTACTATGCTATGGATCGCGATAATAGGTGGGAAAGAACAATAGAAACTTACGAGGCTATTGCATTTGCAAGGGCAACATGTCACGATAGTGTGATGTCGTTGATTGATAATAATTATCAAAATAATATAACTGATGAGTTTATTAGGCCTACAGTAATAGGTGATTACAAAGGCATAGAACTAAAAGATGGGGTATTATTAGCCAACTTTCGTGCTGATCGAATGATACAATTGGCAAGTATTTTGCTAGGCAAAACAGGTTACACTGAGGTAGCAAAATTTTCCTCAATTTTAAGTATGATGAAGTATAAGGAAGACCTTCAGATTCCTTGTCTTTTTCCCCATGCATTTTTTACCAACACTTTAGGAGAGATAATAGCAGATAATAAATTACGGCAATTACGCATTGCTGAAACTGAGAAATATGCCCATGTGACTTTTTTCTTTAATTGTGGAAAGGAAGAGCCTTTCTCCAGTGAAGAAAGAATACTCATTCCTTCACCAAAAGTTAAAACTTATGACCTGCAACCTGAAATGTCAGCCTTTGAACTTACAGAAAAACTCGTAGGAAAAATTCGTTCCCAAGAATTTACGCTGATAGTTGCAAATTACGCTAACCCTGACATGGTGGGACACACAGGTAACATGGAAGCAGCCAAAAAAGCTGTGCTGGCTGTTGATAATTGCCTTGCAAAAGTATCGAATACTGTTAAGGAAATAAAAGACGCTGCATTAATTGTTACTGCAGACCATGGAAATGTGGAATGTATGTTTGATGAAAAAAATAATACACCTCATACAGCACACACTCTAAATAAAGTTCCGTTTATTATATACTCTAATTCTTATAACAACCTAAAGTTGAAAGATGGAAGATTATCTGATATCGCTCCTACTATTTTACAGTTACTTGGAATTAAAAAACCAAATGAAATGACAGGTAGTTCACTGATTGTGTAATTTCCTGTATCGCCCTATGTCATTCCAAGCTGTGATAACATCAAACAGGTGTGCTTTAACTTAAGCTAACTTCTAAATTTTCCACTGTCGGTACTGGTGACCTATTAAAGAAGCTGTCAATATCACTGATACTACCTATATTTTTTGTACTGATGGATTGATCAATTCTTTTGACTAAATTAGATAAAACTTTATTAGGTCCAATTTCGACGAGTTCGTTAATGCCACTACTTGCCATATGTAAAACCATTTCTCTCCATTTCACTCTACTTATAATTTGCTTAGCAAGTAAGATTTTTATAGTTTCTGGATTACTTTCTTCTTTAGCTGTGACGTTTGATACAAAAGGAATTGAAGGATGAGTTATGTCAATGCTCTCTAGAAATTCCAAGATCTTTTCATCAGCAGGTCTCATAAGAGATGAGTGAAAAGGCCCACTAACTTGCAATTTAATTAATTTTCTCACACTCGAGTTTTTGAACAAACCAGGTAATATTTCAAGGGCCTCTGCAGTACCACTTACCACTACCTGTCCACCACCATTATCGTTTGCAATTCCATAAATTTCATCGATTTGAGCTGATTCCAATATATCTTCTACTTCACTTATCTCCGCTCCAAGCAATGCAACCATTCCACCTTTACATTTTAAAGAAGCTTTATGCATTGCTTCGCTGCGAGCTTTCAGCAACTTGACTGTGGACTCGAGTGTCAACGCTCCTGCAGCACATAGTGCTGTATATTCACCAACTGAATGCCCACAAACATATTTAACATCGTGATCAGAGAAAAGAGATTTACCAAACACATGCTCCATAACACGTAGTGTTGCAATTGATACTGCCATTATAGCTGGCTGAGCGTTTTCTGTAATGGTTAACTCCTCGACAGGACCATTGAAAATCAAATGAGACAACTTCCTACCTAGTATGCTATCTACTTCATCAAATACTTGTCTTGCAATGGAAAATTGACTATATAGGTCTCTTCCCATTCCTACAAACTGTGAACCCTGACCAGGGAAAGCAAAAATCATAACGATAATTCTTGATTCTTTATTAAAAGTACTACTTTATTTATCTTTTGTCAATGTCCAATAATAATAATTGACTTAACGAATTGAATACACTAGAATAGTAACTGACTAAGAGTTTATAAGCGGCAATGGCAGAAATTAATTATCATAAAATTACCATAGTCATGACAAATGGTCAAGAGTTTGAAACTCGTTCAACCTATGGAAAGGAGGGAGATAAGATAAAGCTTGATAGAGATCCTTTCACCCACCCTGCATGGACTGGAAGTTTGACAAGTGGGTCAACAAATAAAACTAGCAAAATAGCTAAGTTTAACGATAAGTACGGAAATATTTTCTAATTTTCTTTCTCTTTAAGTTTTAGACTGGAGCATGCATAAATACAAAAATATAGGCTATGTTGCTTCTAAGTCACCAAAATCACAGGAAGTATCTAAATTATTACAGAAGCTTAATTTTATCAATATAACAGAGGAAAATAAATCTGAAGTTGATCTACTGGTAGTTGTTGGTGGCGATGGTTTGATGCTACACACCTTGCATAATTACGTCATAGGAAACAAAGATACACATGTATATGGGGTAAACACTGGTAGTGTCGGATTTTTGATGAATAAATACTTCAGTAGCGGCGAAGATTTGATTAATAACATAGAGCACGCAACTTCAGCTCAGCTAACTTTGCTAAAGATGGAAGCTACAGATCTGAGTGGTAAAAAATATCACCATTTAGCAGTAAACGAAGTGTATGTCTTTAGAAAGGCAAATCAAATAGTAGAGATGAATGTTGCTATCAATAGTAAACTAAAAATGGAAAAGTTTAGAGGAGATGGAATAATATTGTCTACTCCCACAGGCAGTACTGCATATAACTTCTCCGCTGGCGGCCCAATCTTACCACTCAATTCAAACTTATTTGCACTGACCTCTATTAATAGCTACTACCCAAGGCATTGGAATGGAGCGTTGATCTCAAATGATACGATTGTGCAAATCGATATTAACAACGTACAAAATCGTCCAGCACTTGTAGTGTCAGATTACAAGGAGCTTCAGAACATATCACAGATAAAAATGCAGAAAGACCATGAGAACACAGTTACTCTACTCTTTGACAAGGATTATTCCCTAGATGAAAGAATTTTTGACAGACAATTCTTATATTAAGCTTTTCTAGAATTATTCTTAAATTAGTATTTACTGTATCTTAATAACTATAGTATAATCAATATAACAGTAGTAATTAATTTCGGAGGGTAAGTATGCTAGAATTGAAAGATAAAATATCAGCAGAAACACCAAAAACAGATCCATCATCGGCTGGAGTGGCAGCAAATGCTATCTTAGATGTACTGGGTGCAGTACCACCAAAGCCACTGCGTGTACAGGCGGAGTTGTATAAAAAAGAATCAAATAATGAAGAAATGGATCATACTAGGGATAGTGGAATAGATGATCAAAGCTCAGGGATGAGAAAATCAGCTTCTGAAGGAACGTTGTTTAGCAAATCTTGGGATAGTAATAAAACATCAGAAGATTGGAAAAGATTATTAGATAACAAGCCCGGTGATGGTTCAGGCACATCTCCAACTCCTTTTACACCGAAAGACGATTCTTACATTGAAAACAGTGAAACAGATTCAACAACTCCTTTAATCAGCTCAGGCAAGAAAATAAACAGAGTCTGGCCAAGGGTAAAATATGCCATGCATCAGAAGGGCGTTATAATTTTTGGTGCAAATGCTATTATATTATGCACATCTGTAGCTTTAGTATATTTACAAGATAAAGCAAAATTTATTGCGTTTTTTGCAAATAGCCCGTTCTATATTACTATACCAGTCATTGCATCTGCTTCATTGTTTGCAGTTAGTCCTATATTTCATGCAATAAAGCAATTTAGAGAAGCTGAAGAATATCAAATCCAAAAAGGGAATGCAAATGAAATTTTAGATAAAGTGTTAGAGTGCCAGCCAAGGGACAAGGTGATAAAATCTGTAAGACTGGAATATAGCAATGACACTCATTCAAATTTTGCACTTAATGCTTGGGAAGCTAAAGATAACTTCATTAATATTGACGAAAAAGTAATTAGTAGAGCTAACAAAATAGAATCAATAATTAACAATAGGCCGCTATTCATTGCATTATTAACTAGTATAGTTGCTGCAAATATAGCGTTTCCCTTAGGGCTACTTGCAATAGATGGCATTAATAATGTGCAAAAATTTTACCAGAACCCTTTGACTCATAACGTAGGGTTGTCATTATTCATAGGTTCAGGTATACTTGCATTATCAATCATATGTCTTGGTGTACATTACTATAGGAAAACGAATTGCACTAACCTTATATATTCTCAGGAAAAGATTAATACAGAAAGTGTTAACAAGAAATTCATTAAGAAAATAGAACAAGAAAGAACAAATGTTCTTAAGGACAATCACGGTAAAGACGCTAAATGCATCAGCCTAACACTTGAACAAGTTGTAGTTCAATCCCATAATTGTAAAGATATTGTTTATAGTATTGGTGAATAAAGTACGTAGTAAAATCTCTTACATGATTTTGGTGCCCCTTAATTGGAGCAAAATAGGTCTGAGCAAATTTTACATTTACTAAAACTTTGCGTTTCGGTATCCTAAGTTGAAGGAAATTGTTTTATTCATATGAAAAAAGCTTTAATATTCACTTCCTTAGTAGTAGTTGTATTAATCGTCGTTACTTTTTTATATAAAAACAACGAGACTAATGACCCACAAGTGGTAAATGTTTATTCATCACGTAAAGAGGAGTTGGTACGTACTTTATTTGATGAATTTACAAGAAATACAGGTATTAAAGTACGTTATATTATTGACGATTATTCTCAGCTGCTTTCACGCATGGAAAATGGCAATGGGACTGATGTATTTTTAACTGCAGATGCAGTGAACCTAATTTTGGCAAAAAAAAGAGGGCTTTTGTCTCAGGTAAACTCAGAGATTTTGAAAAGAGCTATACCTGAAAAGTTTAGAGATAGTGAAGGTTATTGGTTTGGTCTCACAAAAAGAACGAGAATATTGGTTTACAATAAAGAATCAGTAGATCCTAAAGACTTAAGTACCTATGAGGATTTAGCAAATAAAAAATGGAAGGGAAAAATATTAGTACGTTCTTCTACAAGTCCATATAATCGATCGCTGATTGCTTTTATGATTGCAAATAATGGTTTTGAAAAGACGAAAGAATGGGTCAGTGGGATTGTAAGCAATATGGCAAGAAAGCCAAGCGGTGGTGATACTAACCAAATTTATGCTGTAGCTGCTGGTGAAGGAGATATTGCAATAGTAAATAGCTATTACTTTGCGAGAATCCTTTCATCAGAACGTGAGAATAAAAAGAATGTTGCAAATAAACTAGGAGTTTTCTTCCCTAATCACGATAGTAATGGTGTAATGGTAAACATTAGTGGTGCAGCAGTAACAAAAAATGCAAAAAATAGGAAAAATGCTATAGCTTTATTGGAGTTTTTAGTAAGCAAGCAGGCCCAGGAACTATATGCTAAGAAAAATCAAGAATACCCTATTATTGAAGGCGTTGAGGTTTCCAACATACTAAAATTTTGGGGAGACTACCCACAAAGTGATTTACCTCTAAGCGAGCTTGAAAAGCATCTTTTTGAGGCTGTTATGATAGCAGACGAATGTAAATGGAAATAATACCTAGTGCTTCTAGGGTAAAAAGTACAACTGTACAGACATTGTAACTTGGTAATGATTTCCACTAGGAAATGGTATTGTTTCAATTGTTGACACTGGCATTCAGCTTTCCACCCAAGGGGTGTCATTCCTGTGTCTCCTTTTCCTAATCCTAGTGCATCTATAATGTCACTCCAGTATGTGACACCGTCATTTAGTAAATTTATTTACTATTTTTTATCATCCTATGGTTTTCCAGTATGAGAAGCCAGTATCACGCGCTGGAATATCAGCAACCCCTACATCATACCACAATTCATTCGCAGTATTCCTCAGCCACTAACAAGTAGCGGTTGTCGGTAAATCTTCAGCTACAAATATTTAAGAAATCCACTAAGTAAGAAAAAGACAAAAGAAGCCCTAGTTAATATCTATTTAAAAACATTAGCGTTTTTTTATGTTTTAAATACTTAATAATCGCGACTCAGTTGTTTTTTATTGCAACTAACCTTTAGTCATAAATGTTTTAGAAATTTACTAGGCAAAAAAAAGGCAAAAGATATACCGTGGTAGATAGTATTTACTCTCTAATCCTGCAAATTAGCATATTATACTGTCCTAAACACTTTGTAAGTATAAGCGAGTTTCAACTTATATAGGTAAAAACCTAGAAATGTTGTGAAGACATAAGGTACATATAGTGCAAAAAATTAAACATAAGATGC
>NZ_NJBR02000014.1:0-13121 GCF_002204235.2 Wolbachia endosymbiont of Wuchereria bancrofti | reverse complement strand
CACTTATTAAGTAATGTAATAAGCGCCAAGTTTTTGAGAGAACAGTAAACAACTCACATTGCATTGTTCTTTTTGTCTTTTTTAAAGATTAGTTAAAAAACCAACTAATCTTCTTTTTTTATAAAGAAATTATTGAAAAACTTCCGCATTACCCTTAATCATGACGTTATGGATATTTACAATTCCAAGGTTGACTACTTATCAAGCATATACGACATTAATGCTAAGTTCCTATAAGAGATATGACTAGGGTTTCTTTTGCTTTTTTTCCTGCTTGGTGAGTTTCTTAAACATTTACGGCTAAAGCAATTTAAAAGTATCCAGCGTTTAAAACTTTTAAAATACTAATTTGCCCTGTTTTCATTTGGTTTAGATTATATAAAAAATTCAATATACTGCGTTTCGTAAGGAGCCTATAGATAAATACTTCTTGTATTTTAGCTCTGGTTAGTTTATTCTCTAAGTGGGGGGTATAGCTCAGCTGGTAGAGCATCTGTTTTGCACGCAGAAGGTCAGCGGTTCGATCCCGCTTGCCTCCACTTCCTTGCTTGTTCAAATCTTTCTTTATAGTAATTCAGCATAACGCAAAACCTGATGCAATAACCTACTTTAACCACCTATATATATAGCCCTTTGCTTCTAATGATTTGTTCAAAATCTTCTATTTTCTTTTCATAATTTGTTAATTTTTAATATTCTTCTTAAAAAGGTAGGTACTTTTTTGCAATTTTGAGAAAAGTAAATAAACGAATTTGTTGTGACGCTAAAGAGGACCTGTTTTCTACATGAATATAGTTGATCTAACTAAGATTTTCATTCAATATTTAATGCAAGAAAAAATGAATTCTAGTGACTTTTATTTGTTTAATTGCAGAAAATTATGTGGTCTACAGCTGACCAAGAAAGAGCCTGTCTTCATAGAACGCTTAAGTTACCCAAGAAGCGTAGAGTAGCATACCTGCAGCACATTACCTTACGTTTTACTTTTTTATATCCAGTCTGCATAACAAGTAGCTATTCAACAAAGCCTGCCAGAAACTAGTTTATGAACTGCTACCATCGTCAGAACGTGAAGAGCCCAGTGACCAGTAACATGACTATGGCCGTACCTTACAACTTGCTATCTAGGTACATTTTTTCTAACTCCCTTTCTATATTTTCTCTACTTTGTCGTAGACTTACTTCTAATCCTATTGTTAATCCTATTAATAACTCCCTTGTACCATCTTCGAATGTTTCTGGCTCACGGCCTCTTCTTTCAATTCCACTCTTAAGTTCAAATTGTCCAAGACCTTCCGTTACTTCTTCCATCATCATTCTACCTGTATTTCTTCTATTTTGTCTTAGCCTTAATTCCCTTGCACTATTTTCAGGTCTTCTTCTACCTCTTCTGCTTTCCATAGTAGCTTTTCTAAAGTCCACTTTACCCCTCAATTAATATATTATATGAACACCATAGCTAGGCATTTTAGTAACTATCAACTGCTTAATATGATATTAACAAGCTGCACAAGAATTTATAAGCAAACCTCTATGAATTATGTACCTCCCAGCCTCTACAGATATTGGTTCTGACATGCCACAAAACCTACTGTAGCAACCTATTTTAACCAGCCATACTCTATATAGTTTAAACAAGCCTTGAGAAGGCCTTAATAAAAAAACTGCTTGTAAATAGTTGTTAATATTATATAATATATGATTTCTAATAAAGCTTAAATTAAAGGTCACATTGCATGAATAATAATGATCCAACTGTAAATCTACCTATCAGCATCAGGAAACTATCATCAAACAAGTTTATAGAGGAGATATGTCAAGACCAATTTGAAGATCAAGATAATGCTTTATTTGAAGATTCTTTCATTAATAAAATCAAGGAAGGAGATGTAGTAGAAGGTATAATTACGAGAGTGAATCCTAACGATATCGTAGTTCATATTGGGCTAAAGTCTGATGGAAGGATTCCAATCAAGGAACTTGGTTGTAATGATAAAATTGTTGTTGGTTCTAAAATCAGAGTTTATGTAGAAAGAATTGAAGATTATCATGGTAATGTAATTCTTAGCCGTGAAAAAGCAATTAGGGATGAAAAATGGAATAAGCTAGAAGAAGATGCAGTTACAAAAGCTGAAGTAAGTGGAGTGATTAAACGTTCAATTAAATGTGGCTTTATTGTCGATCTTGGTGACGGAATAAGTGCCTTTTTACCACTAAGCCACGTAGATTTGAAGCAAGTAAAAGATGCTAGGCACCTTATTGAAACTGAACAAAAGTTTATTGTGCTTAAAATGGATAAGAAACAGGGTAACATTGTAGTATCGAGAAAGCTAGTATTAGAGAAATTGCACGCTGGTGAAAAAACTAAGTTCTTAGAATTTTTAAATGAGGGCGATGTAATAGAAGGGAAAATAAAGAGTATTACTCATTACGGTGTATTTGTCGGTATTCATGAATCAGATGCAGTAGGAGTGATAGATGGACTGCTACATATCACAGACATCTCTTGGAGCAGAGTAAGTCATCCATCCGCAGCCTTTGCTTGTGGTCAGATCATAAAAGTTAAAATTATAAAAATAGATAAGGAAAATGCAAAAGTTTCTCTAGGTATAAAGCAGCTAGAGGATAATCCTTGGCAAGATGTAGAGTCAAAATACCAAGTTGATAGCATACATAAAGGTCATATAACAAGTATAGAAGATTATGGATTGTTTGTTGAACTTAAACCTGGAATTGAAGGTTTAGTGCACTCATCGGAAATAACTTGGGTTAAAAGTAATCTGCCAGTTAACAGTCTTGTAACTAGGGGACAAGAGGTATCTGTCAAAATTCTCAATGTTGACATCACTAAGAACAGGATGAGCTTGAGCATGAAAAGATGTGTAGATAATCCTTGGCAAGTATTTGTCAATAAATATCCTCCTGGTTCTATTGTTTCTGGTAAAGTTAAAAATAATACCATCTCATACATATCTATTACTTTTAACGATGACGAAATAGATGAAAACGTAGAAGGGACAATTTATGCACAAGATCTAAGCTGGTCTAAAAATGGTTCAGATGAGATAAAAAAGTACAATGTGGGTGACACAATAGAAGCAAAAGTAATAAGGGCTAACGTGAATCGAACAAGAATTTATCTTGGCATAAAACAAATAGAGTATGATCCACTTATAGAGCTGATAAAGAAAGTTAAGGTAGGCGATAAAATGCAGGTTACTGTAGGTAAAAGAGAAGATAGCGGACTAGTTGTTGAAGTTGAAAATGATGTAGCCCTCTTAATAGATCAAGAACATCTACCGGAAAGTAAAAAGTTTTCTATATCAGACAAAATAGAAGTTGAAGTATTAGGTGTTGAAGAATATAATGTGATACTATCCGCTAAATAATATATAATTTTAGCTTTGTATAAATGGCAACGAAATCTAATATAATAACGAAAGTGGCAAAAAGGCATCCTCTTTTGGATAGGATAGTTATAGCAGCTATAGTTAACAGATTTTTTGAGATACTTTCAAGTACATTGGAGCGTCATAACAGAGTTGAAATTAGGGGGTTTGGTTCCTTTTCAATTAGGAGTTATAACCTAAAAGAAACGAGTCATTTGATGTTACAGAAGTTTGCAAAAAGTCAATACTTTAAAACATATTTTCGTAGCAGTAAAAAATTATCCGACTTAATAAACGAATAAAAGTTTATACTGCAAACAAGATAAAAGTAGAGGTTTAAGTTAAACTGTATAATAAAAACTTTCAGCATTATATGCAAGTAGTAGAGATAGTTATACGCAATAGTACATATAAAATATCTTGTGAAAGTGGAAAGAAAGATCATTTACTACATCTTGCTAATAGTTTTAACAAACTAGTTAGTTCTATATCTCACAAAACTGGAGGTAAGGGCTCGGATACATTAAATTTCCTGCTTGCAGCATTGATTCTTGAAGATAAAGTTTTAGAGCTAACAAAAAAGTTGGATGAAATAAATCAAAAACGTGAAAACTATAAAAATGAAAAAAGAACAGAATATACTGAAGTATTAGATAGGGTAAATAAGATTATCGAGTGTATAAAGGATTAGCTTTAATAAAATGAGTAATCAAATTGACTATATCACTACTTAAGTTAGAGGGAAGATTTGTCTTGCAAGTTACATAGCAATATAACTCATAGTCATCAAGATCAACTATTTTTTCATACTCAATTAGTTCGTTCAGGGAAAATTTATCAAGATACTTCAGCGCAAAGTATCCTAAAAGGATATCGGTTTCTTTGCAGCCTCTATGCCAGCTTCTATATATCAATTTTCTTCTTAATAAAGAGATATCTATCATTGTCATTGAATTTTTTTTAATTAAAAGATTAAATTAAGCATTTGTCAAGCGAGGCATGTTTTAATATACTTAACACTTGGTTAAGATCTAAAAAAACATAGGTGGAACTAATTTCTAATCTTATTTATCAACTTGGCGGTGGAATATATAATCTTTTGTCATTTTCCTTAATTATCTCTGTCATAGTATTTGTGCACGAATATGGACATTACATTATTGCCAAAGCATACAAAGTTAAAGTTGAGTCTTTTTCTATAGGCTTTGGTCCTGGAATTTTTGGTTTTTACGATAAGTCTGGAACCAGATGGAAATTAAGTGCTATTCCACTTGGCGGCTATGTTAAAATGCTAGGAGACAACAATGCAGCGAGCATCCCAATTGATCAACAAGAATTAACTGAAGAGGAAAAGTCATATTCACTCCATACAAAACCTCGATATCAAAAAGCAGCAATAGTTTTTGCAGGACCATTTGCAAATATGATATTTGCCATTATAGCCCTGACGATATTTTTTAGTGTAGTAGGTTATTATCACACTCCACCAGTAATTGGAAAGGTGATTGAAGGCAGTGCAGCAAAGCAGGCTGGCCTATTACCAGGTGACACTATTACACAGATTAATGAGCATAAAATAAAATACTTCGAAGATATTTCACGTGTAATGATGTCAAATCCTGAAACGAAAATAGAAATTAAATATAGTAGGAATAATGAGGAGTATAGCACTAGTCTTACGCCATTGACAATTGAAGATAAGGATATTTTTGGCAACATAATAGAAAGAAAAACCATAGGAATTACTTCAGTTAATATAAAGGAGTTAAAGCAGTCATCTTTTCTTGGAGCTGTAAGCTTGTCAGTAAGCGAAACTTATCATACTATGTGCTTAACAATCAAAGCTCTCTTTCAAATTATCGTTGGCAAGAGGAGTGTAAATGAAATAGGTGGACCGATAAAAATCGCAAAATATTCAGGGCAATCAGCTAAAAAAGGATTTATTATGGTTTTATACTTTATGGCAATTATTTCAGCTAATTTAGCTGCGATTAACTTGCTGCCAATTCCATTACTCGATGGTGGACATTTATTTCACTACATTATAGAAGCAGTTATACGTAGAGATTTGAGTTTGAAGTATCAAAAATATGCAGCTACTTTTGGTGCTTCCGTTTTGTTCTTGCTAATGGCAATCGCAATCTCAAATGATATAAGGCATCTTTTTTAAGATAAATATGAGAAAACTATCTTATATACTAATAGTAATTTTTATCTCTTTTCCTATTCTACTTGCCGCTTCAGAAAATAATGAAAAAACGCAAATAAAGGATATCAAATGCATTGGCAACGAGCGGGTTGGCGATCAAACAATAAAGTTTTATATCAAATTAGAGCCCGATAGTTATGTAAACGACGACGACATAGATTCGATTATAAAAAGCTTATATAAAACAAAGTTATTTGCTAGCGTTCATGCCTATATCGACAATGAAAAAAAATTGGTAATAAAAGTCCAAGAAAATCCGTTGATTAACAAGGTAATATTAAAAGGTAATAAGCAATTTAAAAGCAAAGAACTACTAAATAACGTTATCCAATCAAAACCTTTAACTATTTTCACTGAGACAAAATTGCAGAGTGATCTAGTGAATTTAGTCGCCCTCTACAGACATAATGGTAAGATTGGTGTTAAAATTGAATATGAGCTGGACAAGCTTGATGGCAATAGGGTTAATTTAATCTTTAAAGTAAAGGAAGGTAAAACCTCTAGAGTTAAGAGTGTAAGATTTATAGGTAATAAAAACTTTTCTGAAAATGAGCTAGAGCGAGCTATAAAAATGCAAAGTAATGACATATTTAATAAGTTGTTTAGAGCCATTTTTAAAGGTGGAAATCATTATTCGCCACAGTATTTGTTAATTAATGAAGAATTGCTCGATCGCTTTTATTCATCTAAGGGGTACATTAATAATAGCATTCAGCCAATTGCTGAAATTGATAATAATAATCAAATAGAGTTAACTTTTTTAATCGATGAAGGACAACAATATTTATTTGGAAGTAACGAAGTTAATGTTGAAGCTGAAATTCAAGATCCAGACCTAAAAGAGAGAGTATTGGAACTGATAACTAAAGAAGACAATAAAGTATTCGATAGGGTTAAAGTGAGCAACGCAGTAGAAAAAATAAACAAGTATTTAAATGAGATAGGATATATATTTGCAAAAGTTAATCCAGAATACACACAGCACGGTAATGTTGTAGATGTGACTTATAGAGTGTTGCCAGGTAAAAAGATTTATATAAACCAAATTACAATCGACGGTAATGATCGTACTTTAGATAAAGTAATTAGAAGCAAGCTTAGTGTAGCAGAAGGTGACGCGTACAATACATCTGAGATTCAAAAGTCACGTAGAAGACTAATTGGTAGTGATTTCTTTGAAACAGTAAAAATAAATAGTTATGCAATTAATGACAATGCAGTAAATCTTGACTTAAACGTTAAAGAAAAAAATACTACCTCGCTGTATTTAGGAGGAGGTGTGTCTTTTCCTGGTGGAGCATTTATAAAAACTGATTTCAAAGACCGTAATTTATTTGGTACTGGAAAAGAGCTCTCCTTCGCCCTTGAGAAAAGTCAATATGTATTTTCTACCAATGTTGAAGTTGTTGAAAACAATTTTAATGATTCTGATACATCACTAGGTGTAGATGTATTTTATGAAAGACAAGATAAACCAAACACTACTTTTGATAGCTATGACTGGGGAGGGATAGCACAATTATTACATAAAATTATAGAAAACTTAACTAATTCTATTCGTTATTCTTATAAGTATAACCATATACACATGGACAATAAGGGTGGAAAAGACGAAGATATCTCTGAGATAATACGGAGTCAACAAGGTGAATACCAAATTTCATCAGTAGGATATACATTAGCATATAATAAACTGGACAATCTTTATGCTCCAAGAGAGGGGTATTTGTTGCGCTTAAGCCAGGATATCTCTGGGCTTGGAGGAAATATGAATTTCCTAAAATCTGAATTCTTATCTTTTTATACGCATCCTATATTAAGTAAAATTGATGATGATATAATACTGCGTTTTAAAATGGCAGCAGGTTATATTTTTTCCTATACTGATAAAGAGCTAAACATTGGCCAACGCTTTTTTAAAGGTGGTAATGAGATCAGGGGGTTTGACCTTTCTGGTATTGGGCCAAGAGCAAAAGATAAAAATAAAAGCTCGTTAGGAGGCAAAACTTATTTTAATCTAACACAACAAGTGGATTTTCCACTACCAAAATTATACGATTACGTTGGTATCAAAGGTTCATTATTTGTTGACTACGCAACACTTTTCGGCTTAGATATTAAAAAGGAGTATGAGGGGAAATATCACGATAGTAAACTCGTGAGAGTTTCACCAGGCTTTGGTTTCTCAATGCCTTCTCCTTTTGGTGGTAGATTTAGGTTAGATTTTGGATTCCCTTTAGCTAAAGAGCCCTATGATATAATACCATCATCAAATATTAAATTTTCTATTGAAGTGGGGATTTAAATGAAATATATACAATTATTTATATCAGTTATTGCCTTAGTTATTTCCTTGTTTGCAGGTTACAAGGTTGTAAAACACCAACCTCAGAGTGTGCTTAACATAAAAGTTGCAATTATTGATAGTGACAAAGTTATCAATGAATCTCTTGCTTTGCACAATATACAACAGCAAATAAAAGAGCAAAACTCTAAGCTACAGCAGGAGTTCGAAAATGAGCTAGACAAACTTAAGCCTTCCAAAGAAGAACTTGAACTTTTGTCAGAAGAAGCAAAAAAAGAAAGGGCTGAGCAATTTAACAAGCTAGCTTTAAGTGCTAGAGATAATTACACTAAAAAAATGTCATACCTGGAAGAAAGTTATAGGGACGCAGTAGATAGTGTTTTTAACAAGATAAAAGAAGTTGCTAAAAAAACGGCAGAAAAAAACAACATAGACTTGGTATTATTTATTTCAAAGAAAAATCAAGTTTTATACTCCATGAATGAAATTGATTTATCAGATGTAGTATTAAAAAATATAAATAAGGAAATACCAGAATTTACTTTGAAAGGAGTTAACTAGGCTTACTCCAAGGGTATCATGCAGTTTAATATCAGTGATATTATAAAAATATTACCACACTCTTATCCATTTCTCTTAGTAGATAGAGTGATAGAATGCGATCCAAGTAAAAGTATAAAAGCAATTAAAAATGTGACTTTCAATGAGCCATTTTTTATTGGCCACTTTCCCAATCATCCAATAATGCCAGGAGTTTTAATAGTTGAATCCTTGGCCCAGGCATCTGCAATATGTATCCTTGGCAAAGGCAGTAAAAGTAAGATGGAAAATAAAGTTGTTTACCTTATGTCCATTGAAAATGCAAAATTTAGGAAGCCAGTTACCCCAGGAGACACATTGATTCTCCAAGCTGACTTTAAAAATGCACGCTTAAGTGTTTGTAAATTTGAGTGTTTCGCATATGTTGGCGAGGAAAAAGTTGCAGAAGCAACAATTTTAGCTATGCTGCAAAACATATAAAATTTTTATCTGTGAAAAACAGTATATGCGCTGTATAATATAGCAATGCTGCTGAATTTTAACGCCTCATTTTCGAATTTATACACTCGCAATGGATTAATAAAATTAGATGAGGCATTTTTAGATTATATCAAATCATGCGATGAAGATTTATTTTGCTCATTGATTAAAGCGAGAGAAGAAACAACCCCCTCTTCAGTATCATTTCAGTACTGGACATCAGAATCTAGAAAAAAAGAACCAGTGTCAAGCAAAAAAACAGCTTCTTCTTCGGTGTCATCCCAGTGCGCAACACTAGAATCCAGGAAATACCCAACTTCAGCTAGTCAAATGACAGATAGCCAGTTGATTATAGATCTTGCGTATTTACTCGATGGGTTTATTGCAAAACTTTTCAATGTCGAAAAAGAAATAGAAGAGTTAAAGAAAAAGCACAACGACTTTGCTGTAATATACAAATGCAAAAGGTTATTTGTTCAGCGCTACGCATTGAAGAAATATACCGATACAGCGAATATAGATATTGATTATGTTACCAGTGAACTAAATTGCTTTCTTACTTTACCAACAACAGAAAAAATTTTTGCCGAGCAGGTGATGCACTGGTTTGAAGACAGAGAAACCCATAAAGATGAAATAGAACTTGCAGCACAATATGCAGCGTGGAGAGTGAAAAATAAACGAAGTATACTCTTTAATATTCACAGAAAAATTGACCACGAAAATCTGATATCATTTTCTAAAAAAGAAGTGGATAAAGTTGAAGTGCTGTATTCAAAAAAAATAAAAAGACGATATGGCTTTGATCTAATAGGTGAAAAGGTAAGTTTAGATAAAGCATTAGATAATGCTCACTATTGCATATTCTGCCATAAACAAAATAAGGATAGCTGTTCAAAAGGGTTATTGGAAACTTCGTTGTCATTCCAGCATATGACACTGAAATCCAAAAAAAAAGAAGAGTGGATCCCGGTATCAAGCACCGGGATGACAGGGAAATGCACTCAAATGCCAGAGGAATGCATAAAAAGTCTATTGAATAAATACAATACTTTTAAAAGATCCTCACTCAAGGTTGAACTGCACGGCTGCCCGCTGGAACAGAAAATATCAGAAATGAATCTGGTGAAAAGTGAAGGGTACAACATAGCAAGCCTTGCAATTGCGATGATAGATAATCCGCTATGTGCAGCTACCGGATATAAAATATGCAATGACTGCATGAATTCATGCATATATCAAAAACAAGAACCTGTGAATGTGCCAATGGTTGAAACAAGAATTTTGGATGATGTGCTCAGTTTGCCGTATGGATTTGAAATATATTCTCTACTTAGCCGCTGGAACCCTTTAAATTTCCAGCAGCCATTGCCAAAAGAAAATACTGGAAAAAACGTCTTAGTTGTTGGGCTCGGTCCTGCAGGTTTTAACTTAGCTCATCATTTATTAAATGATGGACACAATGTTATCGCCATTGATGGATTAAAAATAGAGCCTTTGAACGATGATCTCCAGCCAATTAAAGATTTTAAACATGAAAAATTGAGTGAACGTATAGCTGACGGGTTTGGTGGAGTAGCAGAATACGGCATTACCTCTCGATGGGATAAAAACTACTTAAAGATCATTAGATTATTACTGGAAAGACGTGAGAATTTTGCAATCTACGGAGGTATTCGCTTCTGTAGCACAGTAACCGTTGATGATGCGTTCAATTTGGGTTTTAATCACATAGCCCTAGCACTTGGTTCTGGCAAACCACGAATGATAAAAATAAAGAATATACTAGCTCGTGGAGTGCGTATGGCTTCCGATTTTCTCATGTCATTACAACTCACCGGTGCTCTCAAACTTGATTCCTTAGCAAACCTGCAAGTCCGTATGCCGATAGTTGTCATAGGTGCGGGACTCACCGCAATTGACACTGCAACCGAAGCTTTAGCGTACTATCCGATTCAAGCAGAAAAATTTCTTCTTCGTTACGAAGTATTGGTTGATAAATGTGGAAAAGACTATGTTGAAAAAGACTGGACAGAAGAAGAACGCGAAATTGCGGACGAGTTTATATCACACGCACAGCTGATCTGCAAAGAGAAAGAATTAGCGAAAAAAGAGAATAGAGAAGCAAAAATATTGGAGCTAATGCAGAGCTTAGGGGGAGTGAAAGTTGTATACAGAAAAGAGCTAAAAGATTCGCCAAGTTATCGATTAAATAGCGAAGAGGTGCAAAATGCATTGTCAGAAGGAATCTACTTCATCGAAAACTCAGAGCCAGTTGAAATTATGACGGATAAATATAGTCATATTGAGTCAATAAAACTGATCGACACAAAATCTCATGAAATTAAGTATATAAAAGCACGCTCTATCCTCATAGCAGCAGGCACTGAGCCAAACACGGTTATTGCAACAGAAGATAAAAAGCATTTTAAATTAAGCAATGGATATTTCACTCACCTAAACTCGTTAGGAGAGGAAATAGATCCAATACTCTCTCCTAAAATGCAAAATAAAGATAGAATATTAGTGTATAAACAAGGTGATAGAACAATTAGTTTTTTTGGCGACCTTCACCCTTCGTATAGTGGCAGCGTCGTGAAAGCCATGGCAAGCGCCAAGAACGGTTACCCTATTATTTCCCAGCTTTTGAGTGGAGCTAACACCGCTACTGTCATTCCAATATCTTCTCCTATTACCCCAGTACTTAATACCGGAACCTCAGCGTCACATACGCAACTATATGAATGTCATAATATAAGGGTAACTTTCATCATAAAGGATGTCATCCCAGTGCCCAGACACACAGCCGTACAAACATTATGGCTTGAAAGCAACCTCCACCAGAAAGGGTATCATTTCAATTCTTCTTTCTTGTCACCCCAGTGCGTGACACTGGGGTTTAGCAAAATCGATTATAAACAAGCGCACTATGCAACATTTTCGGCGAAATTAACAAAGAATTGGATTCCAGCGTCACGCACTGGAATAACACTAAGTCACCGGACTAATGAAGAATTCTTTAACAGGATCAAAGAACAATTTACTGCAAAAGTAGTAAAAGTCCAATATTTAACAGATAAAGTCGTGGAAGTAGTAATTAAAGCACCACTTGCTGCAAAAAACTTTCAACCTGGACAATTCTTTAGGTTACAAAATTTCGAAACCAATAGTAGAAAAATCAATAATACAACTTTTGCTATGGAAGGTATAGCTGTAACTGGCACTGAAGTAGACAGAAAAAAAGGACTTATTTCCACTATTGTGCTGGAAACCGGAGGTTCTACTAATTTATGCAGATACTTAAGAGAAGGTGAGCAAATCATTCTTATGGGTCCAACTGGTAGACCTACTGAGGTTTATTAAGTTTATTCTAGACTAATTATACTATAATATATATTATTTATTAATAAATCTACACTAGAACAGCTCTTTTTTATTAAGGTAGTATTATTACATATCATTTAACACCTACATTTCCAAAGGAACAATATTCTATAAATAAGAGCAGTAATGAGTTTTCAGCAAAAGATAAAGAAGGCAATAGATTTATCATTACCACAGATAGTGATTAAAAAAGAAAATTCTCTTTTTGTAAAGACGGCAGCAGTGAATGCAAGTTTACACAACACTATGCAGTTAAAAGATTCAAAAATATGTAACAAGCTTTCTGATATTGACAGTGCTGACTACGCAAATATCATGAGAAGATTATGGTGAAAAATATCTCCACAATGAATATTAAGTAGACTAAATAAGTGTAATATTAATTACACACTAGTGGATGATTATAAAAATAAAACACAGGAAGACACTGATATACCGTACAGTTCCTTACAGGGTCTACAATTTAATCTTCATTATACAACTATCTGTGTACTTAAGAGCTTACTGGTTCCAGCACCTGTTACTCAAATGTACTACTCTCCTATCATTACAGTATTTGATACTGGAATCTATAACTAATGAGGGCTAAGTTCACATAATTGTACGAACATTGTAATTTTGCTCCACCAAGAGGGTATCAAGCCGGCATAACACCATTTATTGTGCGGATTACCTTAACAAAAGCAAATTTGGGTTCATAGTTACAACTAACCTTTAACTAAAAATGTTTAAGAAATTTATAACCGTTTACGGAGATAAGGGATTTATAAAGTAGTTGTAAAAGTGTAAGGACATAAGAAGCTAAATATGGAGT
>NZ_NJBR02000013.1:0-3204 GCF_002204235.2 Wolbachia endosymbiont of Wuchereria bancrofti | reverse complement strand
CTTAACCAAATAACGGATAAAGATACAGAGAAAAATGGAAAATGCTTCAATGCTACCATCGATTCATTAGGGTTTGGGAAAAGTTTAAGTGTGTTAGGAAAAAATGATACAATTAAGTATGGAAGTGAAACGCTAAAACCAAGAATAAGAAAATGCTAACAGAAATAAGTATTGATGACTTAGTAAGAGCAAAACCCATGGCAGGCAAAAAAACTGTTGTCAGCTTTACTGAACGAGAAAATATAAGAGAAATGCCAAACAAGCCACAGAAACATAAGTTTATTGCAAACATTATATATAGCAATACCAGTACACAAACAGGAGATTGCATATTAAAATTCCATCCCGCTGCATAACCTATATCATGCAATGTCAATAGCGTTAAGGATAATATCAACATGCCAGTCAATGCTCCAGGATGTAGGCTATTACATTTAATTTCAGCTTAAATGAGTTGCTAGGACCATTAATTATGCTGCTACTTTTAGAGAAAGAACAGGAAAAACATAAGGCATAAAGTTAAGTATCACACCACCAATAAACGCGAACGCTGAATTTATTAGAAACCCCACACTTTACATATAATGAGAACTACAACACAGTCTGAAGTAAAAGAATCTGCTTAAATAGTCAATTGACTTTTTTTGCTGATATGTTAGATATTTTATATTTCTTGCACTTATGTATTAGAAGTTCCATACTTTGGCGGGCGTAGCTCAGTTGGTAGAGCGTCAGTTTGTGGTACTGAATGTCGCCAGTTCGATTCTGGTCGCTCGCCCCAATAAAATTTTTTTGCTTTACGAAGGTATGAATACTAAATCAGTGTACAATTACACAGTCGGCAAAAATTCTCTAATCGTCTGAAATAAAAATCCCAATGAATGGTTGTCAGACGTGTTATGTTCTACTGATTTTACCAGATGTACCTCAACATTGATTGACCTGACCTTTTTGGCTAAATTTAACGAAGTTTGGCAAGGAATATCTTTATCATCAATGCTGTGCAATAAACGCACAGGACAGTTTATATCTATTATCTCTTTTTATTTAAAAGAAGGTTTTTCCTACCATCTTCTACCAAGCTTTTAGTTATTTTGTATATGCAATGCTCTGAAGTAAAATCTATTACACCTTTAGAATCTAGTTCTTCTTTTTACTTATCGGATAGTTGATAGAATATTAAATCTTCAGTAAAGTCAGGAGCAGACGATATGCCCATTAGGCTGCAATTCTTTCTGAAAGTTGAATAGCAGTGAGCAATATCAGCCACCCTACCATGCTTGAACCTATAATTATTTGCTTGCCGCTAGTTAGTTTACGGATTACTCTAACATAATTTTTTTGCCAATCACTCATCTTGTAATTAGTAAAATCACCACTTGAATAACCATGACCAAAGTAATCAAATAACACAAGCGCTATACCATTTTCTTTGACAAAATTTGTAAATAGTAGTTGCTTTAACTCCATTCATATTGGATACAAATCCACTGAAAAAGACTATGGAAGATTTTTTCCCTTTGTAGCTTGCAATGTGCTATGTACTTACCGTTTTCATCAAGCAACCTGCTGTAATCCATGCTATTTTGGTAAAGCAACCTGATTATCGCTTAATTGACGTAAGTAACTGACTAGATCTGCAATTTCCTGCGGATTGGAAATACCTGCAAATGCCATACGCGTACCTTTTATATAGGCTTTTGGACTCTTTAAGAAGGCAAATAACTCCTCATATCCCCACTTTCCGCCCTTTTCAAGCATTGCTTTTGAGTAATTGAATGAGTCACCGAGATGTGCTTTTTTATTTCCAACTATGCTCCATAAGTTTGGTCCTACTTTATTGGCTCCACCTTTATCAAAACTGTGGCAAGCTATACATTTTTTCGCTATTGATTTGCCTCTCTCAAGGCTAGCACTCTGCATGAGCGCTCCAATATCAAGCGCCACTTGTTCAATTTTTTGCTGAGGTTCATTACTGCCAGCAGCTACTATTGTCTGGTGTTCAATTTTATACTTCTCTGGATTGTAAAGCATATCAACTACGTTACTGACTATCATAATGATTAGCCCAGAAAGTAAAATCGATGCTGCAATTTTATTAAGCTCCATAGTTAATCTTTATCAGTTAATGTTGCTTAAATTATGCGAATATTTTTACAGACGGCAAGCAATTACCTTAGCCCACCAAGGATAAAAATTTCTAATAGTTAGGTCACTGTTTCCATTCAGCCAAAGTAACTCGTGATCCAATCACATACTTATCTGGAATAACAACTCCAATATACTTCCTGCAAACATTGCTGTACAATTATTCCCGTAATAATCACCTGACGGCAGCACAATAGCTCCTACTCCTTGCACCTGCTGCTATTTCTCACCAAGTTGCAAATATACCAGGAAGAACAGCATTTGCGGTTGCAGCAATGCAAACTCCAGTTGCTACACTTGAGGCTGACATAGAGATAAAGAACGGCACCAGTGCTGCTATTACAAGTTTTTCTATAATGCTTTCCTTCCCTTTTTCTTCGTTAATCTCATTGCGATAGTAACAGGGCAATCCTATAGCTACAAGCGCTAGCAAAGCTGGAACCTGCAATTCCACCTATTACTAAAAGTGACAGAGCTGTAAAATTGAGCCCTAATCCTACAATAGCTCCTATTACATTGCCCACTCCTACAATAACTCCTCAAACTACCCTTGCACCCCACTGAAATTCATAAGATTGATCTATTTGCTCATTAAGACCATACTTATAATTTCTTTTTCTCATACAACCTCTCTAATGCTTTGCAAAAAAGTTTATCATAGTACTTTTATGTTTATATTTGCAAGTTATTTACTGGAATTACGCCGTACTTCAAAAAATGGTAAATTGCAATTGTAGAACAAACTTAAAAATTCTGATAAAGTAATTTTGTTTATTTACAAAATATGCTACTTGGTATTGAAAAACGCAGCATAACAAATGCACTATGGAAGTTACAAGAAGCAGATCAAAGGGAAGTTTTAACCCTCACTCAGAGGTTTGAATTACCAGAAATACTAGCCAGAATACTGGCTATTCGTGGTATCAATATAGAAAATGCGGGCAATTTTTTATACCCACTAATCAGATCGCTATTACCAGATCCCTTTCATCTTCTTGATATGGATAAAGCTGTTTTTCGCATAATACAGGCAATAAACAATAATGAAAATATAGC
>NZ_NJBR02000012.1:0-1132 GCF_002204235.2 Wolbachia endosymbiont of Wuchereria bancrofti | reverse complement strand
CTCAAGTAGTGGAAGCATTTGGGAAGCCGCATGTCAATGTAGGAACGATAGGACATGTGGACCATGGGAAGACAACATTGACAGCAGCAATAACAAAGCATTATGGAAATTTTGTAGCGTATGATCAAATAGATAAGGCACCAGAAGAGAGGAAAAGAGGAATAACGATTGCACGAGCACATGTTGAATATCAAACAGAGAAGAGACATTATGCACATGTTGATTGTCCTGGGCACGCTGACTATGTGAAGAACATGATAGTAGGTGCAGCGCAGATGGATGCAGCGATATTGGTAGTATCGGGAGTTGATGGACCTATGCCGCAAACGAGAGAGCACATATTACTCACGAAGCAAGTTGGTGTTGAGTATATTGTGGTATATATAAATAAAGCTGATGTATCTGATCCTGATATGATAGGTTTGGTAGAAATGGAAGTGAGAGAATTGCTGGGTAAATATGGGTTTCCAGGAGATGAAGTTCCAGTGGTAATTGGATCTGCACTGAAAGCGCTGGAGGATGATGACGGTGAATATGGGAAGAAATCAATAGACAAATTGATGGAGAAGTTGGATGAGTATGTAGAAGTGCCACTAAGATCTGTAGATTTACCGTTCCTGTTGCCGATTGAAGATGTATTTTCGATATCGGGACGTGGAACGGTAGTAACAGGAAGAATAGAAAAAGGAGAGATAAAGATGGGTGATGAGATAGAGATAATAGGTCTGAAAGCTACACAGAAGAAAACATGGTGTGGAAATGTTTAAGAAATTGCTAGAAAAAGGAAGTGCTGGGTTAAATGTGGGGATATTGCTAAGAGGGACGAAGAGGGAAGAAGTAGAGAGGGGACAAGTATTAGCAAAACCAGGAACAATAACGCCGCACAGGAAGTTCAAGGCAGAAGTTTACATATTAAAGAAAGAAGAGGGAGGAAGACACACACCATTTTTTGCGAATTATCAGCCACAATTTTATTTAAGGACGACAGATGTAACGGGAAGTATAAAATTGCTGGAAGGGAAAGAGATGGTAATGCCTGGAGATAATGTAAGTGTAGAGGTAGAATTGCAAGTACCGATAGCGATGGATAAGGGATTGCGCTTTGCAATAAGAGAAGGAGGTAGAACTATTG
>NZ_NJBR02000011.1:0-775 GCF_002204235.2 Wolbachia endosymbiont of Wuchereria bancrofti | reverse complement strand
TCATTGATCTCTACTCTTATTTCCTTTTCTTCTTCTCCATCTCCATCTTTTATCTCTGTACTGTTAGGGTATAAATAGACACTAATCATTTCCTACTTTGGTAGCAAAAAACATTTCAATACCACCCCGTAAGACATCTATATAATTTCTTTTTTCTCCTTTTAGTTTTTTTTCAACTCTTATTATACTCTCCTCAACATAAAATATATAGTGTTTTAAGCTTAACTCTTCTACTTTTGGGCTATTTACAACTTTTACAACCTCAATAATGACATCTTGTGGATATTTTATATAAAAATAGCAGTTATCTATGTCTACCACTAAACCATCTTCTTGAATTTGTGTATCCTTATTTACTATATCTTCACATGCTGGATTCTCTAAGTCGCTTTTAACCTTCTCACATTGTGCAGAGAGACCATCAACAAAGTCTTTATTATAAGTTACATGCCCCAACTCACCACCATAGAAGTCATCTCTTTTTATTTTTCCACCTTTTGATAATAAACTACTAATAATGTTTTTCACAACTCCTAAACTTTTATTCTCTATTACCTTACCTATATTGCTATTGTCTTGATTTGCATCACTGTAGGAAATATCCTGACCTCTCAATGTATGCGTTTTACTGCTAGGACATAGATCTTTACTATTAGTAACGTCTATTAATGCCTCAAATATTAAGTCTGTTACAGTTCTACTATACCTATAACATAAATTAGCCTTATCCCTTAAGCATTCATCTAATATGTCTTTAACAAACTGTAAATTAATT
>NZ_NJBR02000002.1:0-59950 GCF_002204235.2 Wolbachia endosymbiont of Wuchereria bancrofti | reverse complement strand
TGAGAAATCCTTTTCTAGTGATTACGTTAAATATCATATTTTTCATGAATTTACCCATTGTATTCAGTTTCTTGAGTTTTATCAGCTAGTAATTGAGGATTTTCCGTCAAAACTTCAATTACCAGTTTTTAAAGAAACTGCAGACTTTATAGCGTGTGAAAAAACATATAGTGGGCTTGAAAAAAGCTATATGTAAGTCTCGTTTTAAGCAGGGGTTGGTTAGGTTAAATCCGAACACTTAAGTTTATACAATATATATTATGGTTATTATGATCAAACACATGATAATCCCTATAAAACAGGGATTGTAGTATCAAAATACTTGAGTGATCAGCATTCTGAGGCGATTGTTAAACAGTTTTGCTGCACTGCATAAGGAGATTATAAGTGTTACCATGATCTGCAAAATGAAATATAAGAAATGAGTAGGAACAAAGAGTTCACAGACTGGGTAAATAAATAATTATCACTCTGCAGATAGTATGATGCTATAGAACGCTGTTTCTCAAAAATCAGCAATTGCAATTGTTAGCTCTTCAAGTATAATCTATTGAGATTTACATGAGCTTTACGGATGAAAGGAAAAGAAGAGCAGTTTAGTTTTACGTCAGAAAATCTCAAAAAAGCAAAAAAATTTATAGAGGTGTACCCAAAAGGCAAAGAAGGCAGTGCTGTTATGCCTTTACTATATCTTGTTCAAGAGCAATGTGGATGGGTTCCTGAACCTGCTATGTGCTACGTTGCTGACATGCTGAATATTCCACATATTCGTGTATATGAAGTGGCAAATTTTTATACCATGTATAATTTAAAACCAGTGGGTAAATATCTGATACAAGTTTGTAGGACAACTCCTTGCTGGTTGTGCAGTAGTGAAGAAATTTTAAATACCTTTAAAAAGAAACTTGGAATTAACATAGGTGAAACTACTAAGGACAATCTGTTCACTTTAAAAGAAGTTGAGTGCTTTGGTGCATGTGTCAATGCTCCTGTTGTGCAGATCAATAATGGTTTTTATGAAAATCTTACTCCTGAAAAGGTAGAAAGCATTATAGCAGAACTTTCTAATAAATAGATGAGAGGAGACTTTGCATTCAAGATAATTAAACAATCAAATTCTGCAAGAACTGGAACAATTAAAACTCCGAGTGGAAACATAGAAACACCAGCATTTATATTTTGTGCAACAAGAGCTGCAATTAAAGCTGCAGATATTGAAAGGATCAGTGAAGCAGGTACTCAAATAATACTTTCTAACACCTATCATCTAATGCTCCAACCAGGGGAGAATACTGTTGCAAAACTCGGTGGTCTGCACAAGATGATGGGATGGAATGGGCCAATGCTAACTGACTCAGGTGGATACCAGATATTTAGTTTGGGACACGGATCAGTTTCGGAAGAGATAAAGGGAATAAGAAAAAAACAAAAAACTCTGATTAAAATTGGTGAGGATGGGGCAATTTTTCGTTCTTACATTAGTGGTAAAGCTTATTGTTTAACTCCTGAGAGATCTATACAAATTCAGCAGAAATTAGGTGCAGATTTAATTCTAGTTTTAGATGAATGCACTCCGTTTCACGTCAGCAAAGAATATACACGAAGATCAATGCTCATGAGTCACAAGTGGGCTGAGCGTTCTTTGAATGAATTTGGAAAAGATGATAATGGCAAACAAGCGCTGTATGGAATTAGCCAAGGCGGAGTATACCAAGATTTGCGTAGAGAAAGTTGTTATTTTATTAATAATTTACCATTTTTTGGTCAAGCGATAGGTGGGTCGCTTGGTCGAAGTAAAGAACAGATGTATGATGTAGTTTCCTTTACTATGGAGCACTTAAAAAAAGATAGGCCCACTCATTTGCTTGGTATTGGTAGAATCATGGATATTTTTCATGCAGTAGAGACTGGAATTGATACATTTGATTGCGTACATCCAACCCGCTTGGCAAGACATGGTGGTGCACTTATTAAAGTGAAAAATAGAAATGCCATTTCTTCAAGGTACAAAGAGCATATTAATTTGCGAAATCAACAATTTGAACTAGACGGTAATCCAATTGAGAGTGATTGTTTATGTTTTACCTGCAGAAAATATTCGAGAGCTTATATACATCATTTATTGAAAACTAAAGAACTGCTAGCCTATACTCTCGTTACCATTCACAATGTTTTCTTTATGAATAAACTGATGAAGTCGATAAGACAAGCAATATTAGATGATAGGCTGGATCAGGAGAAAAGTAATTGGATTGGTGAAGTATAGTTAGTTGACTATGAAGTATGGAAACATAGCAGTTTTCTGTGATTTGAGTATAATTCTAACTTTACCTAATTAAAAAGATGAATTATTTGGTGGACTATATTTTAGCATCTCTTTCCTTACCATTTTTTATTACTGAAAATTATTTGTTAATTACTGCACTGGTTCCGCTTTTAAGCGCAGTAATTATTCTTTTTACTGGCAAATGGCCTACGGTAAGCAATGGCATTACTGTTGCTTCTTCTGTGCTTCTATTTGCATATACATGTTTATGCACTTTATATTGGGCATATGGCGATCATTCTCAGTTTATCCTCATGAATTTTGGCAACAATTTGCATGTTAGTTTAAAGCTAGAGTCTACTGGAGTAGTGTTTAGTTTATTAATATCATTTTTATGGATATTAACCAGTATATACACAATATATTATATGCAGAACAACTATCCTGATAGTAATTACTCAGATTTCCTATGCTTTCTTTTGGTATCGATCAGCTGTACAATGTTTATTGCTTTTTCCGGCGATTTGCTTACTACGTTTGTTTTTTATGAACTTTTGACTATCAGTACTTACCCTCTTGTTACTTATAACGCAACAAATGAGTCAACAATAGCTGGACGTTATTATTTTGGTGTGTTGTTTTTTTCTTCCTTAGTACTGTTTTTTCCAGTTCTTGGTCTCTTGTATAATGAATTTCATACTTTAGACTTTGTGAACAGTGGAATATTTGAATTTGATACCTCACTCGTTACTTTTACTGCAGTGTGTTTTACTATGCTAATTTATGGCTTAGGCAAAGCTGCATTAATGCCAATGCATTTTTGGTTACCAAGGGCGATGGTTGCACCAACTCCTGTAAGTGCATTGCTACATGCTGTTGCTGTTGTAAAATCTGGGGCTTTTATTATCATAAAAGTCATATTATACACTTTCGGTATCGATAATCTGCAGCGCTTTGCACAACAAAATTGGTTTGCTGGAGGGTGGCTTCCGTATGCTGCAGGATTTACCATCATTGCTGCTTCACTTATTGCATTAAAGCAGAAAGAATTGAAAAAATTGCTTGCTTACTCTACTGTTTCTCAGTTGTCATATATTATACTATTTGCTTCAATTTTTAGCGACCTCAGTGCAAGAGTTGCAATTTTTCAATTAGTTTGTCACGCATTTGCAAAAATCACTTTATTTTTCATTGCAGGCAGTATAATAACGAAAACAGGTGAAAAATATATAGATAGAATGCACGGCATAGGACGAAGTATGCCAATTACCATGGTAGCATTTGCTATAGGTGCGTTATCTATGATAGGAGTGCCACCTGCTTCAACTTTCTGGGGTAAGTTTCTCATTTTTCAAGCTGTTTTTAACTCTGGTAATATAGCACTTTCTGTGTTTGTCACTCTAGTATTAACTGTAGGCACTGTACTCAATGCTATGTACTTTTTGCCAATAATTTACAACGCTTTTTTCTCAAAATCTTCCAAGAATTTTTTTATTAAAAAAACACCTGTTTTTCTAATTTTACCACCAGTTATCACTGCGATATGTACTTTTATTATTTTCCTTGTGACACCATTTATTTTGCCACTTTGCTGAACAGATGTGACTTTGAGTTTATATTAGTCACTTACCCTTTGCAAAAGGCATGTTTTCGTTAAATAAACAGACTGTACTTGATCCGTTTCTTAAGGTAAACACCGAGCCTACTCTTTCAATTATAAGGTAATCATCAACTGTACGGAAATTTACTAGAGACTCATACCCTGCAGAATCAACCATAAAAACTGCCGGAAAATCAGAATTTACCTTATTAAATTGCAGATATGTAAATCTCCCGTCATCGAAGGCTTTAGTTGGTATTATTGACTGGCTGCCCTTAACATGTGAGATGGAATAATTAAAATTTATGCCCTTCTTTACAACTTCAATATCATTTATATCGGGAATAGTGGTAGGGTTAGCTTGTTCAAGGATATCACCATTGTTTGTTGTGTAAATTTCATCACTGCTAAATAGTGGATAAAGAAATCTTACTTCGTATGCTAATCTTGGATCATCCAATCCGGTTGCTTCCTCAGCATGAAGTTCAAAGTAATAGACTCTTTTGTTAGTAATTACAGTTGCGTTAGTGTCAGCAATATCATCTATAGGCTTGATAAATAACCTGTTACCTTGAGGAACAAGCTGCCAACCAGTTGGATCACCCATTGAAAGGTTTTGTATTGTCTCACCTGGTTCAAACAATATACTGGATTGGTAACCATAAAAACCAGTGTACTTATGTATAGCCTGTGGATTATAGTTTATTACCTTTATGTGACTGTCTGCAGCTATTGAACGTGGTTCCTGTTTTGCAAATGCGTCACCACCACAAAAAAGCAATAGTACAACAAGCAGTAAGCTAATCATGATATTAAAACTATATACTAATCCTCATTTTATCATTGAGAGACATGAACTGCAACTGTTAAGGCATCAACTCTTATGTACTACTTATTTGTCATTTCTTCAAACTCACCAATTAAAGTTCTCATGTCTTTTGGTAAGTCAGATTTAAATTCTACATATTTTTTACTTTTTGGATGATATGAACCTAGTTTATAGATGTGTATGCTTGTCCATTGAATTTACAGATAAAGTCGGAGCTTTTAACGTATTTTTACACTTTTGCTACTTATTTTTTCCGTAAACTTGTTCACCGACAATGGAATGTCCTATGTGACTCATGTGTACTCGATTTGGTGTGTTCTATCTGTTTCTAAAACACATCTAACTAGGCTTGCTTGCCCTATAACTTTCTGCACTGAGTAATGGGTGACTGCTAACTTGCCAATTATTTTTGTTACGTACATCATTTCTTTATTTACCACGTTGGGAGCAATATTAGTTTTTATAGTTTCCAGGTTAAAAAGTAATATTACCTAAACTACTGCTCAATATTCACGCTTTATTTCACGATTTAATAATATTTCAGACAGAAAACTATGGATTTTCTCATTTTTTGCAATTACCATTAGTCCACTACTGATATCTTTATCGAGTCTATGAACAATTCCTGGCCTTACATGGATATATAGGATTTTACTAAGATGCCGATAACTGTATTTAAGAGCGTGTCATTGTTTGTTCCAGCACCTGAGTGAACGGTTAGTCTACTTTATTTGTTGAGAACTATAATGTCCTCATTTTTGTAGATGATATCAAGTTTTATGTTGTGATTAGGCTCAATTAATGTAGATTCGTTGTTAAAAGCAAGATGCATTACATACTCCTCACCTAGTTTTACTACGTGATCGTTATTAGTTATGGGCACGCTGAGTAACTTTACTTACTCATTTTGTATCAATCTTTGAGCTTTACTGCATGATATATTGCGTTTTTCAGCTATATAGGTAGCTAATCTTCATTTTTCTCAGCACTATTGATATTTGAGGTTTTATCTTGTGGCAACTAACCTACTTCGTTAACTGAGCTATATTGTGATCTACCTTGAGATTAAAAAAACTTTCTGTAGTGCCTGGACCCATGAATTTTCTTATACTTCAATTTAGTTAATTGTATATGAAACAGACTTCAAAAACGAGCTTTTTGGCTCAAATGCACATGCCGGGGCTGCGGTTAGAACACACTTTATTAATCTTTATGTTGTGATTTGTTAACCAAATTGAATGTGTACTATATGTTTCTAGGTCAGCATGTTTAATAATTTGAGTGTTACAAGCTGGATAGTCAAATTTGCTTAATTGAACTATTAGATCAACATTGTTACAATTTTCTAACATATCTTCTTTTTTATAAGCTAGCAGCACTGATTTATCGTTTCCCTTGTTGTGTATATAACTATAATTATAGCATTTTAATCTTTTGTCTGGATTGTTATATTTAGTATGATTCAAAATTTAATTCTGCCCATTTTGCTTTGCCCAAGTTTTAACAATAAAGTTTCTGCTTTTTCTGGTAAGAGAATATAGTAAGTTGTTGCTCTCCTTTACTGCAACATTATCAGCACTGACTAAGATGTTAGGAGTTCTATGTATAGCACTAGAGAAAATACTCAGCACAATAAAGAGAACTCCAAAGAAACGCCAATTCCCTTCCCATAAGCACGGCCATGATAATCCAAATATTATGATGAAAATTGATGATGCAGGAAAAACCCGAATAGGAATAACTAAATATTGAAGGCTAACGATTACGTTTGTTATATACAAAACGCTATACAATAGGACGCTCTATAAGTGGCGCTATAATTCACTCAATACCTAAAGGAATCGATAAAACATAAATTATTCCAAATGGAATAATAATCAATGTGGCTATCGGTATAGCAATTAAATTTGTAATAATGCCACTGATTGAAAAATAGTTAAAATTGTATATTGTGTACGGAACAGTTACTAAGCTTGCTATTAATGAGCTAATCATTATTGACACAAAATATTTCATTATTTTTATTTTTGAATAACTTGTTGGCATTAATCTGATAACTGGTAACCGGCGCCAAGACAGCAGAAAACGACATCTGAAAACCAGGCTATAAATTGCTTCCGGTTCTATTATGAGTATCCTGAAGCAGCAAACGCAATTACTATTAACCCTCAATATTTTCTATCTATCATTATTGCAACAAGTACTAAAATTACCATAATGTATGCGCGCTAAGCGGGAATTTGCATACCAGTGATTAATAAATAAAACGTGGTTGGCAAAATGGTAAGAAATGAAGATATTTTCTTAGTATTGTACTTAAGAGTCAAAATCTCAGATATTGCAAATAAATTACAGAATGCTATAAAAAATAGACCATCAACGAATGTGATAAATGTAAACCAGATATAGCAAACAAATGTGCTATATCTTAATCCTCATATTGCTATTCATAGTTTTTTGTTCTATTCCATCTTTTTTGCCAATTATTAATGCAGAGACTATATCTGCATATGGTTCTTTAGTATTTTGCTTCAGATTTTCGTAGGAGCTATTTTACTTGTTGCAAGACCTGTTGCACTTATTTTCTGATAATATGCTACTCTTACAAAACCATGTGCCTACTCTGAAGGTGCAATTTAGAGGAAAAAGCTTTGCTGATAATTTTACCTGATCGACCTATTTTAATGCTTTTTCCCACTTTAGTTCTAACTGATATTCTTATGTTGTTCAACTTGAACTTCGTGTTTTTTTTCATAAAGCAAAATTGTTTATATGAGCTCCCTGTCATTAACATCTTTCGCTGTGGCAACGATATTCTTTACGTACCTTCTTTATTAAGAATGTTGAGTATCGACTACTAAAACTGTTCTTAACTTGCTGACTGTAAATCCTATGATCACTGCAATTAAAGCAGTATATAATATCACATATCTTTTATGCAGCGTTGCAATCAAAATTAATGTAGGTAAAAGTGCAAAAAAAATAGGTATAACAAAGCTGGGTTCAGAGTTTTAAGAGAAGTAGATTAAAGTTCCCACACACTGAAAAACAGGGAACCACAGTATTAAGTTATATTTTTCATTGCGTAAGTTGCTACGTATATAACTAACTATTATGCAAGGAAAGTTAACAAATACACAAAATATACACCGTAGTGTAATTTTATTCTTTTATTTCCTATTATTCATATATAATAGCTAAATAAATAACGATGCGGGGTGGAGCAGTTCGGTAGCTCATCAGGCTCATAACCTGAAGGTCGTAGGTTCAAATCCTACCTCCGCAACTTTTACCTTCATCTCGGAAAAGTGATGTTTGAGGTGATATACAGGATTTAAATACTAAAAAAAAACTAAAATTTTGAACATGAAAAAGGTGCATTTACTTATATCGTTATTTATAATCTGTACTACAAACTTGGGCTATACAAAAATATCTTATTGTAAGCACCACCAAAATTTCTGAAAAAATTATCGATAAAACAATTGTTCAGACTATTCTAAGTGAAATGAAGTAGACTACCTGTTTTAATTCAGAATCTTGTGTCACGACTGAAATTACTGCATAATCCAAGTAGTGATGTTGATGTGTCTTAATATATAATCAAATTTATACATAAGGTGCTAGTACAACCAGATAAAATTATCAAAACCATAGATGACTTCAACGAAACCTGTTTGTATGGTAAGCCAACTAAGGCTCATTATACAGTGAAAAACATAGTTCTGCTAGAAAATTGGCAACTCTTAACTGAGAACCATGACTACTTCACCAGCGTTCAGGTATGGAACTTTTATGCCATGCTAATATAGCAGATAAAATAGATTTTTCTTGGTTAAAGGAAAATATGAGAGATCAGCACATTAGAGAAGTTGATTTTATCATTACAGCTGGGCTAAATAGTGATGAAGTTGGGTTTCTTGCTTTATATAAAAGCACAACCCTAAAGGGAAGATAATTGTAATGAATCTTATACAGCCAAAACATCTTGGAAATGGTGATATATTAATGGTGGGAGATGTGCAGAAAGCTTTGCCTGATCTGCTCAAGAACTTATCTTAAATAACATAACTTAAGGATACAACTGCTCTATTTTCCAGTTTTTTCTCTTAAAGAGAGTGTACCTAAACCTAGTATGTCTTCTGTGCTTACCTTCTTGCCAGAATTCAATTATTTTTGGAATTATGCAGAATCCTACCCAAAAGTCAGGACGAGGGACTTGTGTATTGTAAAATTCTTTCTTCTTCAGTTCAATAACTTGCTCGAAGTCTTGCCAATTTTTCAAAACGCGCGATTGTTTTGAACACCATGCACTAAATTGACTATTGCGTGCTCGAGATGAAAAATATTGATCAGCTCTTTCACTGTCTAGAAGTTTAACCTCTCCTTCAATTCGTACTTGCCTAAAAAACTCTATCCAGTGAAATACTAGTGCAGCCTTGGAGTTCTCGGTCAATTCTTTCCCTTTTCTACTATTTACATTAGTGAAGAACACGAAACCTTCTTCGCTATATTCCTTTAGCAATACTACCCTTGCAGATGGAGTGCAGTCTTTGCTACAAGTTGCTAATGTCATTGCAGTTGGTTGTTTACATGGAGAATTAAGTACTACTTTATACCATTTTGAAAACAAATCAAACGGATCTTTTTCAGGCAAAAACATCATACCCAAAGTGAAGTCTTAGTTCTGACATGCATTGCAAAAATAAGTACTACGACCATTTTGTCGTATAAGTGTTATAATATTATTGCAAATTTTGCAAGGTTTTTGAACTTTACCATATACATAAAAACTATTTTGAAAGTATCCAACAGATCCAGATGGCTGTGCATAATCTTTTAACGTCGACCCACCAGCTATGATTGCATCACTCAGAGTATTTTTTATTTCAGTAGCAAGTTTTTCGCACTCTTTATACGTCAAATCTTGTGCTGATCTCAGTGGTGATATGCGAGCTCTAAACAGACTCTCAGAAGCGTATACGTTGCCTATACCAACTATTAATTTATTATCCATTAATGCTGACTTGATATTGACCGTTTTGTTCTTCAGTAGCTTCTGTAAATAACCTCCATTAAATTCATCTGTAAAGGGCTCTATTCCGAAGTCATTAAAAAAATTTACTTCTTGTTCTTTATTTAAAACAATGACTAACCCGAATTTTCTTGGATCATTAAAAATTATTGAAGTATTGTCAGAAAATGAAAATATCACATGATCATGTTTATTCTGTGCTTGCTCGTCTTTAGCATATATGAGCTTTCCGCTCATGCCAAGGTGTATGGTGACAACTATATCATAGTCTATGTGCCAAATTATATATTTGCCTCTACGCTTGATATTATTTATTACTTTACCCTTTATTACATCATCGATATTTTGTGTAATTGGTACACGCAAATTCCAATTGTTGACTGTAACACCGCTTATTTGCTTATTTTTAATCTTATCAAACAGAAAATTAGAGATTACTTCCACTTCTGGGAGCTCTGGCATCTTGTCTACCCTGCTGCTGTTTTTTTCTTTTTACAATATTTTGCTTTAGAGCTTTTACTAACCTTTTTCTCCCCTCTTTTTTTTCTTTATTCTTTTTTATATTATTCATTATCATTGTATATAAATTCTGCCGTTATAGCTCAGGTGGTAGAGTACATCATTGGTAATGATGAGGTCCCAAGTTCGAATCTTGGTAACGGCATACTGATTATATTTATAGTATTGCATGCTCCATAATAAAAACTTGGAAAAGAGTTACAGAGGTAAGTTATCATGCTTTTTCCATATTCTTTCTATTTTTTTATTTTTTAGTAGCTCTAATGCTTTGTAAAAATGATACCTCGTTTTGCTTGGCACTATTATGTCATCAATATATCCGTGTGATGCAGCAAAAAATGGATTAGCAAATTTTTCTTTATATTCTTTAATCAGTGTTTGTTGATCTTTTTCATGCCGAAATATAATTTCAACTGCACTTTCTGGACCCATCACGGCTATTTCAGCAGTTGGCCAGGCATAATTTATGTCGCCTTTTAGATGTTTAGAATTCATCACAATGTATGCACCACCATACGCTTTTCTGGTAATAAGGCTAATCTTTGGTACAGTCGCTTCAGCATAAGCATAAAGCAGCTTTGCCCCGTGTTGTATTATATTATTGTATTCTTGATTTGTACCTGGCAGAAATCCTGGAACATCAATAAGTGTAGTAATAGGAATGTTAAATGCGTCACAGAACCTTACAAATCTTGCAGCTTTTCTTGAAGAATCAATATCCAAACATCCTGCAAGATACATAGGTTGATTTGCAACAATGCCAACAGTATTTCCTTTAATTCTACCGAACCCAATTATAATATTACGAGCAAAATCAGGTTTTAGTTCAAAAAAATTCCTTTCATCACAAACTTTTTCAATGAGTTCATGCATATCATAAGGGGTATTAGGATTGTGAGGAATTAGGGTATTTAAAGATTCATTAATGTCATCAACATCATCACAGATTGGTACAGATTTCGGTAATTCTTGATTATTTGCTGGTAGAAAAGTAAGGAATTCACGTATTTTTAGCAACATTTCAACATCATTATTAAACGCAAAATCTGCCACTCCTGTTTTACTTGTGTGAATTTTTGCTCCGCCGAGATCTTCGTGATTTACGTCTTCGTAGGTAACTTTTTTTACTACATCTGGTCCGGTTATAAACATATATGAACTATTTTTTACCATGAAGGTAAAATCAGTTAATGCTGGGGAATAGACTGCACCACCAGCGCATGGACCCATGATTAAGGAAATTTGTGGTATCACGCCTGATGCATTTACATTTCTTTGAAAGAGTTCTCCGTAACCAGCAAGAGAATTTACTCCTTCCTGAATTCTGGCTCCACCAGAGTCATTTAGTCCAATAATGGGAACTCTGACATTAATTGCCATATCCATAATTTTACATATTTTTTTTGCATGTGATGCACCGAGAGACCCCCCAAAAACAGTGAAATCCTGAGAATAAACAAAAACTTTTCTGCCATAAATGGTGCCATGGCCAATTACAACACCATCACCTAAAAAATTAGCGTTTTGCATACTAAAATCAGTTGCATGACGCTTTACGAATTTATCGTATTCTTCAAACGAATTTTCGTCGAGCAATATACTAAGCCTTTCTCTAGCAGTTAATTTCCCTTTTTCGTGTTGTTTGTTAATCCTATCAAGACCACCCCCTTTTTCAGCTTCTAACGTTTTGGTCTGTAAGTTTTCCAGTGCTTTAAAGTCTTGCATGTGGTAAAACAGCTTTCAAATTGATTGTAAACCTTATTAAGCTTATAAACTCCATTAACTATACACATACACCGTTGCTGTATGCAACAGTGTATATGTAGTAATTGGTTAATTTCCTGATAACTCCTGTCCATTGCTCTGAGAATGCTGCGATTCACTAACTTTTTCTAAAGCAAAGGAAGGTGGACTAACTTCACTCTTTTTTGCTTGCACAAAACCTTTGGCAGCCTCAATAACCTTGCTTATACGAGGTTCTTTTGCTAATTCTTCACAATACTTTGAAAAAATTTCACAATTTTTGTCGTCCATATACACCATTATTTTGCTAAAGCCTGAGGTATTTTCAGAAGATAAAATCATTTCAATTTTTTTCTCACCTACTGGGAAAGTCATCTGAAGTACGCCCTTCATATCACAATATTGTCCGTTTTGTATTCGGATTATATTATCTCTTTTCCCAATCTTTAATGCTCCATCTAAACCTTGAAATTCTGGGTTATTCAGAAACTTTGCAGGGACCACAACACTTTCTTCTGGACATCTTACATAATAAAATCCATTATCTCTTTCTACTGTAACACCCTTTATCACATCTTTTTCTTTGTTTTTTTCAATGCCGCCACGTACAATCTGTTTTAGATTTGACAAGTAATCTTCACGCTTTTGCAGTATATTGCTTGGTAGTATTTTCGAGACTCTTGTGCTTATATTGTTACCTTTTGAAACTAGATCAGACATTTCTAACCAAAGAGGCCGTAGTTTGCTTTTTCCAGTCTCAGTAACATTGGCATCGCTTTCCATAAGATGTTGTAAAACCAGCATTAAATAATCTATTACTGATAACTTTTCTCCTTCTCGAAATACATCAATATGACATGGTACACTAAACATGATCTTGTTCTTTTTTGCATCTTTTATAGATTTTCGAAATTCCTTTGCTATATTTTCTATGGCTATATCATTAGGTAAGTTTTCCAATTCATTATATAAGATAAGAGCATCATATATTTCACGCAGCGTATTTGAAATATTTTCTTCCATATGTTCATTAACATGTCCATAAATTGTCTTGCTTGATTGCAAATTCCCCATTTTTTCTGAATATCCTGGTTGTTTTGATCTTTCACTACTTGCACTTTCTATTTTCTCTAACACTGGCATAACCACCCCCTACTTTACATAATAAAGTTAAAATAAAATCCCTTAATTTTAGGATATTGATGTAATCTACAAAGTCAATAGTTAAGTTGAAAAGTTTCAGTTATAATTTACTTCATATAGGACATGCTCTTAAACTATGTTAAAAATCGCTATAGTAGGCCTGCCAAATGCTGGCAAGTCAACCTTATTTAATAGGCTAGTGGGAAGAAAAGCAGCAGTAGTTAGTAACATTCCAGGGATAACAAGGGATAGACAAGAAGGAGTCGGGAGAATTAGTGATTTGGAGCTTAAAATTATAGATACAGGAGGATGGAATGATCGAACTAAATTCTCCCTTCAGGTTGTTGAACAGATAGAATTTTCTTTATTTAGTGCAGATGTAATTTTCTTTCTTGTTGATGCAAAAGTGCCAAATGAGCAAAACAAAGAATTTGCAAAATGGTTAAAAAGAAGAACAAATAAGTCTGTGATACTTATAGCAAACAAATGTGAAAGTTATAAATCTGAAAATATTGATTACCTGCAGTTTTTTAATTTCATAGGCCCAGTATACATCTCAGCTGAACATAATCTTGGCATGGTTGATCTTTACAATGCATTGGCTGGTGTTATTGATTCTTCTACAAGTTCCTCCTCTGTTATTCCAAAACCCTTGCCTGTCATCAAAGTAGCTGACACTGGGATCCAAAAAAAAAATGAGCAAATTCCAACGTTACATGCTAAAAATCAATTTAATGAACCTAATAGGCTGAGGGTTGCAATAATTGGCCGTCCAAATGTTGGAAAGTCAACTTTTTTAAACAGTTTACTTTCAGAAAACAGACTAATAACAAGTTCAGAACCTGGCACCACACGTGACTCCGTAGATATTACATATAATCACAATGGAAAGCTTATTACTCTCATCGATACTGCGGGAATTCGCAGAAGGGCAAATCTTATAGATGATCTAGAATTAAAGTTTATTAAAAAAGGCATGGAATCAATAAAGCGCTCTCATGTGGTAGTTTTGATGCTAGACTCTTTACTTGGCATTAAGCAGCAGGATTTATCAATTAGTGAAGCTGCAATCAAAGGAGGGAAGGGGATTATCATTGTTTTAAATAAGTGGGACTTAATAAATAAAGATGATAGAAGCAAGTTGATAAAATTTGTAAGACAACAGGAGATAACTAGGTTGTTCTTGGAAGTGCCAACTGTAACGATTTCTGCACTGAAAGGCATTCGTTGCAGTGATGTAATAGACAAGTGTCTTGAAGTGAACGAATTCTTGAATAAGAAAATCAGCACTGCAAAAGTGAATAAGTGGCTAGTTGATGCTTTAGGTAGGCATCCTCATCCATTTGTAAAAGGTAGAGCAATTAGGATGAAATATATTGCTCAAATTGGTACTAAACCTCCGGCTTTTTCTTTAACATGTAATGTGCCTGAAGGTGTTGATGAGAGTTATAAACGCTATTTAACTAATGATCTTAGGAAGAATTTCTTTATAGATGGTATACCTGTTAGACTTCTTTTAAAAAAGAATAAAAATCCCTATGTAAAATGAAATTCTGCTTTATACTTTCAGAGGTATGTATAATAATTCACTTAAAATTATGTATAGTAACTCTAGAGTTTCTGCAATCTTTCTACTATCAAGTGCTGTTGCTCTAATTTTTGCATATGTACTAGAGTATTTTTTCAATATGCTACCATGCAAGTTATGTATATACGAGCGGATAATTTATTATGTTGCAGGATTACTTGCAGTGGTTTATATGCTCAAAAATAACAAGATTCTGATTTATGCAATGTTTTGCAGCTATCTTATAGGTGCAGTAATATCTTTTTATCATGTAGGTCTTGAATTCCACTTGTTTCATGATGTTTTAGGCTGCGCAGAGCAAGCAAGTAGTAACGCTAGCGTAGAAGAGCTGAGAAATAATCTATTAAACCCTGATTACTCTCCATTTTGTGACAAGCCTCGTTATATCTTAGGTGTTTCCCTAGCAACATGGAATCTTATTTATCTTATAGCAGCTCTGTTCTTATCAGGTAAAATTTGTTGTGGAGAAGGAAAGAAATCTGAACAGCTTAAGGTATAGCAACAGTAGGTTCTTGCATCAAACAATTAGAGTAAATCATGCTGGGGAATATGGTGCTATCTGCATTTATTACGGTCAAAAGTTTATTCTTAAGAAATCTTCTATAATCAATAAAATAATCGAAATGGAAGGGCAGGAAAAGAAACATTTTCACTATTTTAACGAAAAAATTAAAGAGCAAAAAGTTCGCCCTACTGTTTTATTGCCAGTTTGGTATGTATTAGGAGTGTCACTTGGTGTTGTCACTGCAATTATGGGCAAAAAAGCTGCTATGGCTTGCACCGCTGCAGTTGAGGAGGTAATCGGAGAGCATTACAGAGAACAAGTTTCATATTTAGAAGATGGGGAATTAAAAGAAACAATAAGTAAATTTTGCGATGAGGAGCTAGAACACAGAGATATTGCAATTGAACACAACGCTGAAAGTGCGCTTGGCTATAATATTTTAGCTTCGTTTATAAAAACAGGCTGCAAAGTTGCTATTTATTTATCTAAGTTGATTTAGCTAATTCTCAGGCGACTTTTTGTTCATAAAGATGAAATTATGTAAATGTGGCAACTCAAAAGTATATATTAGACCTTTTGCATGGTTTTTGGCAACGCGCTAGTGTATAACAACTGTTGTTCAATAGAAACGAAAAAAATTGCTTGACACATTTTGCCAGCTTTATTATTGATAATAATAAAGCTGTTTCATAATTTAAAGCCTATCGAAAGCCAAAATCTAGAGGTATATGTTTTTTATTGCATTGTACTTAATTTCCAGAGTATTTTTATTATATTCTTTCTGGACTTTTTCTATAGTAGGGTTCCTATACCTAATATCATGAATCGCGCTTATAAAGCGTTCAGGACATTAAAGAACGTCAAATAGACAACAAAGAATGTGGATAATTAGTCACTACAGGGCTTCTTTTACCTTTTTTTACTTGGTAAATTTCTTAAATATTTATAGTTGAAGCAATTTAAAAGCAGCAGCGTTATAAAAGACGCCAATATTTAAAATAATTGCCTTTTTCATAGATTATTCAAGAAGTCTATTGTATAATGTTTACTCTTAAAGTAAGAGATAATCTATGGATTTGAGTAAGATAACTATGGCATCAGATGCAGTAAATGTGATTATTGAAATAAGTGCAAATACTGAGCCCATAAAGTATGAATTTGATAAAGAACTCGGATTATTACGAGTTGACAGGTTTTTATCTACTGCAATGGTCTATCCTTGCAATTATGGATTTGTGCCAAATACCTGTGCGGGTGATGGTGATCCTGTAGATGTTCTGGTGTTAACTCAATTTCCCTTAGCGCCTGGTGTTTTAATATCGGTACGTCCGGTGGGTGCTTTGCTTACTAAGGATGAGAAGGGAAAAGATGAAAAAGTATTAGCTGTGCCTGTTTCCAGTGTTGATAGCTATTATGATCACGTAAAAAACTGTTCTGATTTGCCTAAAAACCTACTGAATAAAATTACTCACTTCTTTTTACACTATAAAGACCTAGAGAAAGAGAAAACAGTGACAGTTGGAGAGTGGGTTGATGCAGAAAAAGCGAAAAAAATTGTTGAGAGCGCTATTAAAAGTAGAAATTAATGCATGTTAATTTTAGTTATTGTGTTATAGTAAAGTCATAGTTATTAACTGGTTTGAAGGATTTTTGGTATAAGATGCTATTATTAAAAGGTTAGACAGGTTGTAAAGTCTTAGTATTATATAGAGTATTTGTCTTGAAGTTCAAGATTTGGAAGGGTGGCTGAGCGGCTGAAGGCGGCGGTTTGCTAAACCGTTATACGATTAAAAGTCGTATCGAGGGTTCGAATCCCTCTCCTTCCGTGTGTTATTAGCACATTATAAGATTTACTGTGTTAACCTATTTTCACCTTATCTAGACATACACAATATACCTAACTTTATTGGACTTTTTGTGAAGCTATAGAGTTCAGATGAGTTCTTATATTTTCCTGCGGCCATACTGCTCCTATGAAAGTTCTGAATCGCTCTTTGTTCCTCATGCTCGTTTTTTACTATAGATTAATTATTTGGTTATAGTATTATCTTAATTAAGCCTATGCTTGGAATATTTATGAGAAGTGTTTTATACTTTACGTTGTTATTTGTCGTATTTGGATCACTAAACCTATTTGCTGTGGAGCAAGTTGAAGAAAAAAAAACTGATGCAGATGAATCAGTTGATTCTGTACATGAAAATGTAGGTGTGAAAAAGGATCTAAAACAAGATTTGCTGGCTAAAGAAAAAAGATTTGGTGTAGACGAATCAGTTGGTTCTGTGTATGAAGATGTAGGTATAAGGAAAAATCCGAAACAAGATTTACTGAAAAACACGACCCAACGGGGAGACGAACTAAAATCTTCCAGGAGCGATTCTGCGAACGTCGATAAGTTGAATGCTGAAGGAATACAGGATACCAAGATCGAAGGAGCGACCAATAAAAAAAAATTGCAACACGATAAAAATAAAGTCCCTCCAATTGAGAAAGTTGTGAGCGGAGATGAGAAAATTAGTAAAGATTTGCTAGACCTTAGTAATAATCCACTGGAAAAAAGTACAGATAGACCTGCTCAAGATTTACCGGATGTTGCCAGCGAGGAAGTGAAAAAAGATGTAAAAAAAGAGCCTTCAAGTGCTGATTTGAATGAAGATATAGCTAACCAACAGATAGATCTACAAGTTGATAAAAAGGTCGATGTAGAGAAAAGTAAACCTTCGGAAAGTAATGCAAGTCAATTGTTGAAGGAAAAAAAAGAAAAGGCAGAAGATCAGGCAGGAAAAGAAAAAGTAGAAAAAGTAACTGGGGACCTTAATGGAAAAGATCGAGAAAAACTTATCACTAAGAAAGATGAAGAAAGCAAACAAGAGGAAAAGGAGAATCTACAAAAATGGACAAAGCTAGATAGAGAACCAATAAAGGAATGGTGTCATAAAAATGCACAAAGCAAGTCAATATATAAGCGACAATACGATAACCTTAATGAGCATCTTCCGACAACCATATTTATTGATGACTACAGTAAACAGCTTTTTTACTGTATTAAAAAGAATAACTTAGTTTGCTTAAGAGGAATAATAAATAAATTGGAAGAATTTGGATCGACAGTTCGAGAGATATTAGAATTTAGAAATAAACTTGGAGATACTCCTTTAATTTATGCAGTTAAGCAAGGTAAGATAGATATAATACGCTTTCTCTTATTACAAGGTGCTAATCCTAAAGTAGTTAATAATAATTTTCAATCTCCTATTGATATAGCAATTGAAAAAGAACAAGTTGATATAATAAATGCAATTGCTGAAATGATACCACATCTTTTAGAACATAAGAAAGTAGATAATAAGGAAAGCCAAATGTATGATTGGGCTGTAAAGACAAAAAAAGATAATGAATTACAATGCAATGAAGACTGAGCAAATGATTAGATTTTTGGTATTAATTTTAGTTGGTCATTTGTGTTACGGGAATGAAATAAATGATGCAAAAAATCCAGTTAGTGATTTTTTAGATACTTTGCATAAAATAAAGTATGTGTCTTACAGTAAAAAAGACTTTGCTAAGTTTCTAGTGCAATGCCACAAAAAAGGTATTCAAGAGGATTTTAGAAAAGGTTTTGGCTCTAACTTAAATGGAGCAGATTTCAGTAAATTGTACCTCAATGGATCTATTTTTAATGGAGTAAGTCTAATTGGTGCTGATTTTTCTCATACTGACTTGTCAGGTGTATCCTTTATTAATTCTGATTTACGTGGTGCTAATTTTTCTAATGCTAATTTGCAAGGTATAAAAGTAAAAGGTACGAATTTGAGTTTTGCGAAATTTATTTCTGCAAATTTGACAGATATTATATTTGATCAATCTGATGTTAGTTGTGCTGAATTTGTCAGCTCTGACCTCAAAAAAGTGAGAATGCAAAGTATGACCGGTTTACATACTAATTTTTCAGATGTCAAAATAAATTTTTCCAGCTTATCAGACTCAAATGTGGGCTATATAAGTTTTAGTGATAGTGAAATAAACAATACTGTTGTGCAAAGAAGCAGTCTTGATAATGCAAATTTTTTTGGAGTGGATTCATATAAACTAAAAATACAATTTTCCTCATTGAAAAATGCTAATATATATGGCACGGAAATAAAAGAATCAGACTTCACAGGCAGCAATCTTTCTAATGTTTGCCTTGATTCTTCTGCTATAATTGACAGCAATTTTGGTGGAGCTAATTTAAGCAAAACTAGAATTTCCTATGTAAATGGTGATAATTCAAGTTTTGTTCAATCTATGTTGAATGGTTCCAAGATAAAACATTCATATGTTTCTGAAGTCAGTTTTCAAGATGCTGATTTATCCAATATTGGTTTTAGTTTTAGCGAGCTACATCAAGTTAATGTTTCTGATTCTGACATTCGCCATGGAGAGTTTCGTAATACTAGAGTTGCACATTCTAATATGAATGGTTCGTTTTTTGACCATTCGTTATTTACCTCTGCGAAGATAGAAAGTACAGACCTTTCCTCAACTTCGATGTATAGGGTAAAAATAAGAGACTCTCAAGTTTATAATAGTAGACTTTTTCACAATAGCATCGATTCTAGTGAAATAGAAAGCTCAACGTTTTTTAATTTAATAGCGAATAATTCAATCTGGTCTAATCTAAAAGTAACTAGTTCAAATTTTGTTGAAAGTGACTTTGGATCTTCTTTACTTCGCGGTAGTGCCTTTAAGAAAACCAGTTTTTTTCTTAGCAACTTCAATAATTCAACGGTCAGTGGTACGTCTTTTCATTCTTCTAGCATATATAAAGGCTCGGTTGTTGATGCTCATTTAGCAGATTGTGAGTTTGATCATTCGATTTTGATTGATAATGAAGGGCAGGAGAAACTTGCTGGCTTAGAGGGTGCTATAACTTCAATTGAGAATTTGCAAGAAAAGATATTACAGGGTGAAAAGTTTGATGTAAATTATTCTTGCTTTGAGTTTAAGGATATGAATCTAGAGAATGCCGATTTCTCTAATTCGATATTGAGTAGAGCGAAATTTATAAATGTTAATTTAGATAAGGCAAACCTTAAGAAAGCTGATTTACGCCATACTATTTTTGATAATTCTTCTCTTATTGGTACCAATTTATCGGATTCCAATTTAGATCATTCTAGCTTTTTTAAACCTGATTCAAAAAGTGCCATATTAGAAAATGCAAAGTCCTAATCAAATGAAGAACCTTGTAGTGTGCTTGTTAACTTATACTTAGAAGAGAAAATGGCTGCAGAGAATGAAGGTGTATTATTGGTTTTATCTTCTCCTTCTGGAGCTGGCAAAACTACTATATTAGAGAGATTACTTGAGCGATCGACTAACTCAGTTAGATCGGTTTCTATGACTACACGCAAACCTCGCCCCGGCGAAATAAATGGAAAAGACTATTTTTTTGTTACCAAGAAAGAATTTCATGAGTTATGTGAAGCTGGTCAAATGCTTGAGTACGCCAGAGTTTTTGAAAATTTTTATGGCATACCGAGAAGTTTTATAGAACAGAACCTGAGCAGTGGAATAAGCGTTTTACTAAGTATAGATTGGCAAGGAGCATTTCATTTATTTAAGCTTATGAGGGAAAAAGTTGTAAGTGTTTTTATACTTCCCCCTTCAATGGAGGAGCTTAGGTTGCGTTTGCAAAAACGTAATAGTGACAGTGCAAGTGAAATAGAATACAGGTTAGCCGAAGCTCAAAAAGAGATGAGCAAGCGCGATAAATATGATTATGTAGTAATCAATGATGATATTGATAAGAGTGTAGAAGAGATAAGTTCTATATTAGATAAAGAAAGACTTAAAAGGTCAGGGGTTTAGGTGACTATATGCAATTAATCATCAGTGTTATATACGTTCTTTTCCTTTTCTAATCTCTCTTGCTCTTCAATGCAATATACAGCAAACGGATTAGCTTTAAGTCTTGCGATTCCTATTTCTTCCCCTGTTCTATCACAATAGCCGTAGGTGCCTAGTTTTATTTTTTCTAATGCCTCCTTGATTTTTTCTTTTCTATCTTTTCTGCGCTTAATTAATTTTTCATTTCCACTGTCTTCATCAGAGTAGTATGCACTATCTTCTAGTTCCTGCTTCTCTAGCTCAGCAAGGATTGATTCCAACTTTAAGTTGAAGTATTCCAACTGTTTTACGCTCATATATTCTTCATCTTCTGAAGGAGTGTAATCTTCTGATAATTTTGTTTTTGATGACTCTTTCATGGTTATGTTATTAATTAATTAATAAACCTTGTATAATTTGTGAGTAAGAAATTATACTATCTAAAATTAAACACTATAATTTATAATAAACATTTAAAAGCCTAGTATGATTAGCTCAATAGGAAGATTAGCGATAGATAGTAAAAATTTTATCTATGCGATATGTGCTTTTATTATAATGTTAAGTCTATCTTCATTTGCACTTGAAAGCAGCAGTAAGCAAGAAATCATGTTAACGCTAATATGGATATGCACTACGTTTGTCTTGCAAATCTCTACAAGTAATTTATTTGTTTTTGATTATCATGATGGAATATTAGAGCAAATTTTTATACAGCCATTTTCCCCTAGGTTTGTAATTGCTTATAAAATTTTTGTTCACTGGTTATTGTTCGGGCTGCCAATCTCAGTGATTTCTTCCATATTCAGCTTCGTAGTTTTGAGTAGTAACATTGAACACTCAATAGCGGTAGGCTTATCTTTATTACTTAATACGCTGATAATAATTAATATCTCAGCTACTGGAAATGCATTAGTGGTTGGTCGAAACAACTTAGCATCGGGAATATCACAAATTCTTGTTTTGCCAATCATAATGCCAACATTTGTATATTTTAAATTACTAGTTCATTTCGAGGGTTTGTTCTTAAGTATTCATATGTTACTTATTACTGCTTTAATTTTTGCCATTTTAATGGTTAATGGTACTATAGCTACTCATATGGCATTGAAATTTGCTGTAGAGCAGAATTAGAAAATTTTGCCATTACTCTATATAGGAAAACTGTTGCTGATAAAATCTAAACCTACCAAATACATTTCTGTAGATTCAGATCTACTTGATTTTGGCTTAAAGTATTTTACTATTTTGAACATTTTTTTTAATTCATTATAAAAGTCTTTGTCAGATTCTCCTTGAAAGATTTTTACTACAAACTTGCCACCATAAATTAGGAAATGTTTTGCAAAGTTCAATGCTGCTTCGCATAAAAGCATGATTCTAATATGGTCCAGCGATTTTAACCCGCAGGATTCTGGGGCCATGTCAGATAGAATTACATCAAATTTTTGATCTTTAAATCTTTCCCTTAAAGTTTCAAGTTCATTTATATTGTATTGTATATATTTCACTCCACTAATTGTGTTTACTGGCTTTATATCAATAGCAATTACTTTTGCACCTTTCTGAGATGCAACTTGTGACCATCCACCAGGAGAAGCACCAAGGTCAACAATTTTTTGCCCTGCTTGGAGTAATTTAAATTTATTATCTATTTCTATCAACTTATATGCTGAACGTGATCTATAACTATCCTTATTAGTTTTTTGTACATACTGGTCATTTAAATGACGGTGCAACCACCTTGTTGAGGATAGTTTTCTGCCTTTAGCTGTTTTTACTCTAGTTTTTATTGCTAACACCTTGTAAAAATCACTTATTATTGATGATATCTTTGAGCTCTTTTTCGACTACTTCTTTTACCAATGTATGGAGGTAATTATTTAGCCACTCAGGCAACTGAGGTTTTAAAAGAGATGTAACTAATTCTTCAATAGTGAGGTTTGATTTTTTTTGTTGTTCGTGCTGTAGTTCGTTTTGCATTTTTTCAAGTAGCTTTTTAATCTCTTCCATGTTCTCTTTTTAAATTAGATGATCGCTATTTTGCCCTTGTAAACCACTATTATTCCTTTGTTATTATCTGTTTGAGGTATTATTGTGCAAACGAACGTCCTTTTCTTTTCTGTGAGTTATAACTGTGGTTATTAAATTGAGTATTATTAAAAACTATTTCCTCGCTCTTATGATCATTGTTGACATCTTGTTTTTCGTTATTCTGCTCTTTAATATCTTTTTCTAAATCTTCTAAATACTCCTCTTCAAGGTACAAAACATCATCATCCTTCTTCTCCTTTTCTATTTCTATTGCATCTTCTATTTCCACTGCATCATTACTTGAGCTTTTACCAGATATAGCTTTCTTTATATCTTCTAGGATATCTTTTACAGATTGATTGCTTTGTTCATCATTCATAACACTAATGCCATCAAATTTAGAGATTTATACTATTTATTATAAAAAGTAAATTATAAACATTAATCACATAATTGCTTTGTGCTTCAACTAAGTCCGAACGTGCTTTGAATAACGTGTCTTCAGTATATAAAAGATCAGTTATACTCTTTAAATTTAAGCTTACTTCTTGTTCAACCCCTTCCAACGCTAGAGCTGCTGCTTTTTCAGCTTCTTGACTTGCTTTAATGATAGCCTTTGCTGTCAACACATCATTCCAAGCATTTACAACCATTTGCTCTATGTTTTTTACTGTTTCATAATAATCGTAAGTGAATTTTTTTGCATCCATTCTAGCTTTACTGATGCCAAAAGCATTTATTCCTCTTTTAAAAATTGGAATATCGAGAGTAAAAGCAACGCTAGCACCTTCTAAAGGCTTTTTGATGTTGATATTTCTTATGTCAAAAATTTTATTTATACTAAGGTGCAGAGAAGGTAGCCACTTAGAAGTTTCAGCAAACACTCCCATTCCTGCTGCTTTTTTTTGATAAACTGCTGTTTTCAAAGATAGATTGTTGGTTCTTGCTAGCTGTAAACATTCATTTAATTCTGGAACAGAAGGTAATTTATCACTAGCTTCAGAAAGTTCATCAGGTTCTTCCCCAATTAGGTGGAAGTAAGCAATGTTTGCCGATTTTAATTTGCCTTCGGCATCAACTCTTTCTGACACTGAAGATGAAAATTTTGCTTTTGCCAGCGAAACTTCAGCGTTGGTCACTTCCCCGAGAGAAAAACGTTTTTTTGCCTCTGATAAATTTTCCAAAGAGACGCGTTCTTTGTGCTCTTTAAGCTGTAATATTGCCCTACTTCGTAGAACATCAACGTATACTTTTACGGCATTAAGTGCAAGCTCTTGCTTTGACTTTTGAAATTGAGTCTTTGCTGCTTTGAGAAGATGACTTGATTGACTGAATGTAGCAAAAGTACCGCCTCCATCTATTATTCTCTGACTTAATGTAAGGAGTTCTCCGGGGTTTTGTATACTGTTGACGATATTAAAATTACTATCAAAATAGTATCGAAGATTAATATCTGGCAAAAATCCAGCTATCCCTAAAGATTTATAGTATTTTTTAGCGATTTTATATTGGTAAAATTGAGACTTGAGCTTTGAACTATTTTTAATGGCTTTATTTACAGCTTCTTCAAGATCAATCGCATAGCAATTTACAGTACTAAAGATAGCCGCAAGTATAATAATCAAATGGAACATTCTACTCCTATATATATTGGCTGTGCAACTAAGTTACTAGCATAAGTTGCTTTAATAATCAATAACTAATATTGTTGACATTGCTTAGAAATTAAGTGTATCATAGCCTACTATTGTTCAGTTAGAGTGATGAAGACTTTTTTCTTAAAAGAGGGACAAATCGATAAAAAATGGTTTGTTATAAACGCAGAAGGGCTAGTAGTAGGAAGACTTGCAGCATTTGTAGCAACAATGTTGCGTGGAAAACATAAACCTGAGTATACACCTCATATGGACTGTGGCGATAATATAATTATCGTCAACGCAGAAAAGGTACATTTTACCGGAAAAAAATTTAAAGAGAAAGTTTACTACAAGCATACAGGTTACCCTGGTGGTTTAAAAAAAACTACCCCAGATAATATTCTTAATGGTAAGTTCCCTGAGAGGGTAATAAAAATGGCGGTGAAAAGGATGCTTGATGATGGTCCTATGGCGCGTAAACGTTTTGGAAATTTATATGTTTATTCTGGTCCAGAGCATAAACATCAAGGGCAGCAGCCTAAAAAGATAGATTTTGCTTCTTTAAATCGTAAAAATAAAAAATAATAGAATAAGAATGGAAAGTTCTGTAATAAATCAATCAGAAAAAGTAACTAAGCCAGCAATTGATTTGTTTGGTTGTTTGTATGCTACGGGTCGAAGAAAAGAATCTGCAGCAAGAGTATGGATAAAACCAGGAAGTGGAAAGTTCAGTGTTAATCAGCAAGACAAGCTGCTCTCTTACTTTAAGAGAGAATCAGTGTGCCAAATAGTGAAAATGCCACTTATTGTAACATCTATGCTAGATAAATATGACGTATTTGCAACTGTAAAAGGTGGAGGACTATCTGGTCAAGCAGGTGCATTAGCTCATGGAATAAGCAAAGCTTTAAGTAAAATAAGCCAAGATTTATATTCTATATTACGTAAGAGTGGGTATTTAACACGAAACTCGTGTGTTAAAGAACGTAAGAAATATGGTCAACGTGGGGCTCGGGCAAAATATCAATTTTCTAAGAGATAATTATTTTGAGTGATATTTTTTTTGTGTATATTATACAAATGTTAAAAAAATGCATAGTATATTCTATTTTCATGATAAATTTAGTTGACTATCGGTATGAACGTAATATGTTGTTTGTGTAATTTTTTCAATATTAAGGTAGTTTATGAGTAAAGAAGACATAATAAATAAATTAAAACAAGCTTGTTCTAGTCAAGATGTAGAAATAACAAAGTCTGATTTGAGCAAGATTTTTGATGCGCTTATGAAAATAATAAAGGGTAAACTAGATGAGGAAGGTGAAATACGCCTGCATGGAATAGGCACATTTTCTACTGCTATAAGCCAGGAGAAACAATGTCGTAATCCTCAGAATGGTGAAATCATGACTGTTCCTCAAAAGACAAGAGTGAAGTTTAAAGCAAGCCAAACTCTTTTAAGTATTTTAAATAAGGAGAAAGGAGAAGTAATTAGTTAGATATTATCATCTTCATTGTTTTTACTACGCTGTATAACCCATCAAATATAGCTTCGCTGATTAAAGAGTGGCCTATATTCAGAGTTGAAATGTGAGGTATTTTTTTCATCCTTTGAGCGTATTTATAAGTTATGCCGTGCCCTGCATGGCATTCTATCCCTAATTTATTAATATACTCTGCAGTATTGGTAATTAATTTTAGTTTTTTTTCTAATGGATTATTGCAGTAATCACCTGTATGGATTTCTACTATGTCAGGCTTTATTTCTGACTTTTCAAGATATTTTAGTTGATTAATATTCGGATTGATAAACAATGAAACCTTTATACCAAAACTATGCATCTCTTCTATTATACTAGAAAGTTTACTATGCATGTTAATTATATCCAGGCCGCCTTCAGTTGTTAATTCTTCTCTTTTTTCTGGTACTATGTTAATTGAATAAGATTTTACCTTTTTTGCTATTTCAAGCATTTCTTCCTTGGCTGCAATTTCAAGGTTTAGTTCAGTATTAGTGTTTTTTTTCAGGTTAAACACATCTTCATCTCTGATGTGCCTTCTATCTTCTCGTAAGTGTACAGTGATAAAATCTGCTCCGGCGTTAATGGCTATTTCTGCGGCTTTCAATGGATCTGGATAAGGGGTTCCACGTGTGTTGCGAAGGGTTGCAATGTGGTCGATATTAACGCCTAGTTTCATGATTTACTACATAAGCTACTTAATAAAGTATACATGTTATTAGGTCTTTTGCTATGAATATTACAGCCTGAAAGCAAAGCTACAAAAAAACCGCTTGATAAACTTCTCCAGCCTCCTTATTATAGCAATGAAGGTGTTTAGTTATTTAATCTGTAGAGTAAACACTATCTACTATGAGGGTGTTTTTTGCCTTTTTTTTCTATTTGGTAAACTTATTAATGTTTGTAAATTTAAATCTACTGCAGATGGTAGCGTGTAACGCTGGGATAACATCATAGAGGCATTATCGCATAAAATTTAGATAACGAGGAAGGAGTAGAATTATCTCTTTACAAAGATTTTATCAATAATACGCATATCAATTATACTCCAATCGCTAAAAGTAAAATCGGTTGTATTTTGTAAGCGATTTAAATAATTCCATGCACTATGAGGATTATCTTCAGGCAGTTTTACTATAGAGCCGTTATCAAGTATGATGTTCCATCTTCTATCTCCTATATAAACACAAGAAGAAATGTGATCACTTAATTGAGTTTTACTTTCTAGTATATCTTTAATAGATTTTAGGTTTGATAGTGCGTTTTGTCCTGTAATTACGATAAAGTTATCTGTAGGATAATCATCTACAATCACTTTACCTTCGGAATCAATTACTGAAGTTTTGTTATTATCCTTCCATAGAGCAAACGGTTTATGTTCATCTACATTAATGTATAGAGTGTTAGGCAAAATTCTATGAATTCTTACGTGCTTTATCCATTTGCTTACGGATTGTATGCTATCAGCAAGCTTTGAAGGTGATATATATATAATTGGCTGCGTTTTATTTACCAGATTTAAAATATCCTTCTCATTTGTAAATTTATTGCCATTTACAACTACTTCATCGATTGAAAATCCACTACTGAGTAGTAGACTAGACAAATAGTCATTACACCAAGTGAGATAATGATTAAATCGACTTGTGATTTTATCAAGTGAGCTATAGAATACTAACGTAAAAAAGAGTACTGTTATGATAACCAAAGCACACTTATGTAAAAAACTTCTTTGACTTCTAGTAGAATTACTCAACATTTACTTGATCTCTAATATTTTTTTGTGCTGTAGACTATCTTCAATGATAATTTTAACTAATTCATTAAAATCAATTCCTTTTGTCAATTTTGCAATTTCTGGTACTAACGATAATTCAGTAAAGCCAGGGTGTGTATTGATCTCAAGCATTTTTAGAGTATTATCCTTAGGATTATAGCGAAAATCTGAGCGAGAAATAGTTTTACATCCTAGAAATCGATGAACTTTCAATGCATGTTCCAAGGTCATTTCATATATGTTGTCAGGAATTTCAGCAGGAAATATGTGCTCTGCAAACCCGTTTGTGTATTTTGCTTTATAATCATAGAATTTATTTTTTGGTCTTATTTCCATAGTGCCAGCTGCTTCATCTAGTAACACAGCAGTGTGTAACTCTATACCTGGTATGTATTCTTCTATGATCATTAAATCTCTTGTTGTCCAAACTGGTTCTTCTTCCTCAATTCCAGCGTCATGCACTGGAATGACGCTAAACATGTTTTTTAATTTTAAATAATCCTCATGCGAGAAAGTTATGTGCACTCCAATACTTGAACCTTCATTAATGGGTTTTAAGACATATGGATAATCAATTTTAATATTATTTTTTAGTATATCTCCTCGACTGATTATGTACCCTTTTGGAGTGTCAATACCAAGGGATCGGAATATATGCTTAGACATTGCTTTATTCATAGCAATAGCCGAGGCCATAACTCCAGAGTGTGTATATTTTATACCTAAAATCTCCAATAAACCTTGAATGCAGCCATCTTCGCCATAAGGCCCGTGTAGAGCAATGAAAGCAAGGTCAGGGTTAATTTTTTTAAGCTTTTCAGCAGTGTTGCTGTCAACGTCTATTTCTATTGCATTATATGAAAGGCTATCAAGCGCCTTCTTTACTGCTTTCCCACTCATCAATGATATTTTTCTTTCACGAGAAAATCCACCGCTTAAAATTGTTATAGTTAGGGCCATGAGCACTTTTAGAAGAACCGTATTAATTATGACTATATACATGAACTTCGTAAATAGAAGAGAAAATTATCTTGAAGATTTATGGGTTGTTGCCACTGTCCTTGCAATTTTATCATGAAAAAACTGCTTGTGTCGGTTAAATATGCACATATGAAAATTAGTATTATGATCATGAAAATTAAGCTTAATGAGGAGTCAAACTACCATTAGAGGTATACTTATAAAAAAAATTCCTTCTCATGAAAAATATAGAAAAGTAAATAACTTCAAACGAGACATGCCTAATTATTGCTTGCACTGGAGTGATATTTTAAAGTGTATTTGCATCTTTTATATTAATTTACACAACAATTGTCCTGGAGTACTACCAAATCTTCTTATCATGAATGCCCGAATACTATCGATAGCAAAAAAGATAAGCAACCACGTGTAATGAATGATTTAGATCGAGCGATGTGAGAGATCGTTCCTACAAGAATCAAACAGACTAAAGAAATTCCCATAATAATAGGATGGTCAATAATATGTGCTGTACACGTCTAGTTACCCCCACATAGCTTAAATTTAAATTACATTCTTCAAGTTTATAGTCTATTACTAACGTGTTTGCAATTTTATCGTGAAAGAACTGCTTGTATTTATCAAATGCTACAAATATTAAAACCAAGATTAGTAAAATTAGAAACCACTCAGCAATATAGAAGGGTACAAACAAAAGCACCTTGAGAGTACTTCTTACTACTATTTGCATTAAAGCAGTGTTTTTAAGTGTGTTTGCATCTTTTATATATACAAGTAACAATTTTCCTAAAGTCCAACCAAGTCTTGTTATCATTAATGCTTCTAATGCTATATATACTAAGATTTCTTAATGTACCTAAGTCTTCTAATATTTCATGTCGTTCTAATATGAGGTTAGTATCAGTGTCAGGAAAGACATGATTTAAAGAGTCGGCAAGAGGTTCTTCTGGTAATATAAATGAAATTAATAAAGATGATGGACAGAAGACTAAGAATACCATATGGTCAACTATATGCGCTGCAACACGTTTAGTAATTTCCGCCTAGTTTACTTTAACATCCATTTTTATCCTCCATATGATCGTCTAATATACCTATTAACAGTTAATAGTAGTAAAATTACTGTATTACTTAACCTATTTTCAAGTTAATATTGTATGTTATCAAGAACATAAATAACACAACTATAATCAGCAACCAAACCATGAGGTACAAGAAGTTTCTTTTTCCTTCAGTAGCATTACTCTAGATTTTCATCGAAATAAGCTATTTTGTCTTTTTTTTCTTTATATTCTTCTGCAGTATGGAGAGGTTGCTTTTTAGCTGTGATATTTGGCCACTTTTGCGAGTACTCTATGTTTATGTTATAAAATGATTTGAAGGTTTTTTGTTCGTTGCTCAATAACTCTTCATCTAGTTCTAAAATGTCTTTTATAGAGTCGTCGGTTACGATTGCATCTACTGGACATTCAGGTATACACACTCCACAATCAATACATTCATCAGGATTGATTACGAGCATGTTTTTGCCTTCATAGAAACAGTCGACAGGACACACTTCCACACAATCCGTATATTTACATTTTATGCATTTATCTGTAACAAAATGCGTCATAAAGTACTATATATTTATAATTTTAGGTACACTAAACTAATAAGAAATTCAAGTCTTTTGGTTGTATTATAGCTTAAATGCTGATAAATATTGGGTATCTTTTAAGTAATTGGAAGAACGTTCCTTTATGAAGATAAGTAAATTGAATAATGAGGAATTGAAAATATGGCTGAGCTTACAGAACCTCGGGACCGAAAAAGTTTTTTAGTATGCTAAAAACACGTGGCCATTGGATGAGGCATTAGAGTGTTTCGATGGACTCACTAAACGATAAAAAGGTATATAGCATTCAGGATGCGCGAAAAGAAATCGATGATACAGAAAAATTCGAGCTAAAATCATGCCTGAATGTGGTCTAGATTACCCTAGCATTTTAGGAAATATACCGGGTTATCCCCTGTAATAACTGCGCTTGGTGATGTGTCGTTATTAAGCTGTGAGATGATTGTAATAATTGGTAGGCGTAACTCTTCAGTAAATGGAAGAAATTTTGCCAGTAAGCTGGCACTTGATTTAAGCGAAGCTGGTTTTGTTATCGTTTCTGAGCTTGTAAGAGGAATAGACACTGCGGCGAACAGCATAATATACAAAATCATCTAACTATTGCTGTCACAGCCAGCGGAATTGATGTAATGTATCCAAGAGAAAATTTTGATCTATACAGGAAAATCGCTGAAAATGGTAGATTAGTAATTACTGAGCTTCCATTTGCTACTAAACCAAAACCTCAGTGTTTTTCTCAGAAGAATCGTGTTATATCTGATTTATCGCTAGGTGTAAAGGTAATGGAAGCATCGAAAAGTTCTGGTTCCCTAATAACAGCAAATTTTGCTTTGGATCAGGTAAGAGAAGTGTTTGTGGTTTCTGGTTTTCTTTTAGATTGGCTCTCTAGTGGTAGCAATTATCTAATAAGAAAGGTGCTAAACTTATCGAATCTGCTAATGATATAATAGAAAGTGTGAGGTTTAATTTACCTTCTTGGCAAAAAAGCCTATTTAATATTGAGCATTGTCCTGTTAACCAAAAACAAGAAAAATTATAACAAGCAAGATCTGTTATAGTTAATCATGTCAACTCTGTCTCCATTGGTATAGATGGGCTCATCTTAACAAGTGGGTTATCTAAACTTGGCTCTGATGGCTCTCTTAGAACTGAAGTTGGAAAGCAAAATAGAACGATCAACAGGGAATAAAGTATCAATGATTTTTTTTATTGTTTTAGCTACAACACTTTACTTTCTTTTAAGCAGTTGGCCAAGTCAAGGAAGGTGAATCTATCTCTTGTTGCAAATGCAAGATCTACCACTTTGCAATATTGCTCTTTATTCCAATTGAGGTGCTCTGGTAAATGTGGAATTGACAGATCTTCAAATATTTTCTGCAGACATTTTGCAGGTAATAAATTTTGTTTAATTAAACTGGAAACATTACTCCATTCCTTATGAATGATCTCTTTGATTTTCTGCTGCAGAATTTTTTTTTGTTCTAGAATTTTTGTAAATTCAGTATTACCGAAACACTTAATTATATGTTCTGTGTCTAGGGTAGTTGGTTTGATGATGGGATTTTGTATTGATAATGTTTTTTCCTGCAAATTAGCCATGGTAATCGTTGTAACGGCAATTTTTTCACCATGTAGTGAGGAGTAATCTTTCGTTACCATTTCCATTGCGTGAGCTATTATGTGCTCTCCTTGGCTTGCAGAATAGCTACCTTTTGATATTACCATCCCAAATCCTGAGATCAGTAAGGCTTCTATGAGTAATAGGACTACTTTTTTGCTTCTTTTAGCAAGCGCTAGATGCTCTCTTAGCAAAATTTGCTCCAGGTCGCGGATAAATGTAAAGGGTGATTCATTGTATTCTGTGCCAAGTAGTAGGTGAGATAGTAACCAGTCGGCTTGCACTGTTGAACGACAGATGAAATCTGCAAATCCGCTTAGTGTGAGACGCGGTGGTGCATTGGCGATTATATCAATGTCGATGTATATTGCCTTAGGAAGATGTGCTTTGAACGATTTTTTATATCCATCTACTAATATTGAAGCATTTGCAGAAGTATATCCATTCATAGAAGCAGCTGTTGGAAAAGATATGTAATTTTTGCCTTCTAGGTAGCTTGCGTACTTACAGACATCATTAACAGTGCCGCTACCGAATGCAACTATTAAACCACTATCTTCCACCTTGTTTCTGACTGAATTTGTAATGTCAAGAGAGGCGGTAGAATTGCCAGAAATGATTAAATTAGGAGTTTTATTGAGTATGTTTTTATTTAAAAGCTCTGCTGTGTTTTTATCTGCAACTAAAAAAATGTCATTTTCGTATTGTGTGCATATTTCATAGATATTGTCTGCAAAGTGATGACCTACTATTACTATAGAGGTTTGTTTGGTTTGATGTAATATTTGTTTTAAATAATGCATAAAATGTTTACAATATAGTAATATCAGTATTTTAAGGTGACATGAAAATTGACCCTGTAGAGCTAACTAAGAAATTAATTTCTTTTAAGAGTATAACACCAAGGGACGGTGGAGCAATAGAGCATATAGCAGCGATCCTCGAGAAAAGTGGTTTTGACTGTGAGATTTTAGAGTTTGGTGATAATAAAACTAAAGTTAAAAATCTTTATGCAAAATATATAAACGGGGTACAAAACTTGTGTTTTGCAGGCCATGTTGATGTTGTACCACCAGGTCAATTAAAAGATTGGACATCTGACCCGTTTAGTCCAGAAGTTAGGGATGGGTTGTTGTATGGGAGAGGAGCAACTGACATGAAAAGTGGGATAGCTGCGTTTATTACTGCTATGGTAGATTTAGTTGCAGAAAAGTTTCGATTCAACGGTTCGATAAGTGCATTGATTACCAGTGCTGAAGAAAGTACGGAAGAATATGGAACAAAGGCGGTTTTGAAATGGATGGAGAGTAAGCATAAGAAAATAGATTATTGCGTAGTGGCTGAACCAACCAGTAGTGAAAAATTAGGTGATACTATAAAAATAGGCAGAAGAGGTTCTGCAACATTTGAGCTAATTTGCCATGGAAAACAAGGGCACGTTGCTTATCCGGATCTAGCGGACAATCCAATATATAAGATGATATCAATATTGAATAGGATAAAAAATACTACTTTTGATAGCGGTAATAAATATTTTCAGCCTTCAAATTGCGAAATTACTACTATCGATGTTGGAAACAATACTGACAATGTAATACTTGATTCAATAACTGCAGGCTTCAACATTAGATACAACAATATGCAAACACCTGATAGTTTATATAAGTTGATTGATGAAATATGCTTCAGTGTAACTAACGATTATAAACTCTCTATGCATAGCAGCAGGGGTGCTTTTCTTTCTACTCCCGATAGAAATACTGATGTTATGTTTGATGCAATAAATAGAGTTACCAATATTGATGCTGTGCTGACTACAAGTGGTGGCACATCTGACGCTGCATTTATTAAAGATGTTTGTCCAGTGATTGAATTTGGGATGATTAATAAAACCTCACATCAGGTAAACGAATGTGTATTAGTGAACGATATACACAAATTAACAGCTATATATAAGGAATTTATAAAAAGTTATTTTTACCCCACTAATAGGATATTAAGTCAGATTAATGTAATTGGTAATGTACCTGATAGCCCATTGTTAGCTTGAGTGTATTTTAGGCTAGTAGAGACAGCTAATTGGAAAAGATCCTTAGGTGGTAAAACTAAAGAAAACTTGCATGTAAATTTCTCAAGGTGTAAAATTAAAGATGTTTTAAAATGAATAGGTTAATTATGAATCTTGTGACAAAATCTGCTATCAATTTTACTGCTCCAGCTGTTCTTCCTAATGGGGAAATAGTTGATGACTTCTGTCTGAGTGAGCACATAGAAGGTAAGTATGCTATCCTTCTTTTCTATCCACTTGATTTTACCTTTGTTTGTCCAACTGAATTGATATCGTTGAATAATAGAATAAGTGAGTTTGCAAAGCGTGATGTTGAAGTAATAGGAGTAAGTGTAGATTCAAAATTCTCACATTATCAGTGGCGAAAAACTTCAGTTAGCAATGGTGGTATCGGAGAAATTAGCTACACTTTAGTGTCTGATATTAAAAAGTCTATATCAAGAGACTATGAAGTGTTGTATGATGACTCAATTGCACTAAGGGCAACTTTCGTTATTGATGGTAAATTTATTGTGCGTCACCAATCAGTAAATGATTTGCCTTTAGGGCGTAATATAGATGAATTTATTAGAATCGTTGATGCAATTAAACATAACGAAAAGCATGGTGAAGTGTGTCCAGCTGGGTGGAAAAAAGGCAAGCCGGCAATGCAGGCAAGTGATGAAGGAGTGACTGATTATCTAAACTCATACAGTGAAGAATTATAGGTTTGGTACAAAAGTTCTTATTATTGGATCTGGGGCAGCAGGTTATGCTGCTGCTATATATGCAGCACGTGCAAACTTGGAGCCAGTTGTAGTGACAGGAATGCAACCTGGTGGCCAGCTTACGATCACTATGGGTGTTGAGAATTATCCTGGTTTTGTTTCAATACAAGGTCCAGAACTAATGGAACAAATGAGGTTGCATGTGGAAAAGGTGGGAGCAGAAATAGTAAATGATGAAATAAAGAGCGTTGAACAACTTGAGTATTCTAATGAGTATAAATTTAAGTCTTCTGGTGATAACGATGACTACTATTCCGATGCAGTTATAATTGCAGCTGGTTCACAAGCGAAGTGGCTTGGTTTGGAAAGTGAAAAGAAATTTCAAGGTTACGGAGTTTCAGCATGTGCAACTTGTGATGGTGCGTTTTTTAGGAATAAGATTGTAGCCGTGATTGGTGGCGGAAATACCGCCGTTGAAGAGGCGATATTCTTAACTCGCTTTGCTAAGGAAGTTATATTAGTACATAGGCGTAATAAATTGAGAGCGGAAAAGATAATGCAAGACAGGCTCTTTGCGAATAATAAAATAAAAGTCATATGGAATCATACTGTAGAACAAGTTCTTGGGGAAGAGAATCCAAAGAAAGTTACTGGTATTATAATTAAATCAACGAAAATTGATGAAATCCAAGAATTGAGAGTGAATGGGGTATTCATTGCAATTGGGCATGCACCAAATACAGGTGTTTTCAAAAGTTTTATTGAAATGGATGAGCAGGGTTATATAATTACAAAACCTGGAACAACTTTAACTAGTAGAGCGGGGGTATTTGCTGCAGGTGATGTTCAAGATAAGGTATATCGCCAAGCAGTGGTTGCAGCAGGTACAGGGTGCATGGCTGCACTTGATGCAGAGAAGTTTTTAGAATGCACAAGTAAATAAAGAGTTAAAGAGTAGGAAATGTGTAAGGTTGCTTTTTTGAGAAGAAGGGAGGGTTTATCACTATTTTCTTTTTTTGTTGTATGGTAATAGTGAATTATTGAAGTAGATTTGATGTGCATAGTAATAGAACAAGTATTACTGGTTACAGATTTAGTTGGATAACTCCTGGACCACTTAATAAATCAACACAAAAGCTATTTCAGGCTATTGATAATGAAAGCCTAGAAGATTTTGAACGGGCTATAGCAGAAGGTACAGATGTTAATACATTTGATGAAGAAGGTATAACACCTTTAATGTCTGTTGCTGGTACCTACATAGCTAGCAGTAATCAGCCCACACTGAAAGAAATGACTAAGTTGCTTATACAAAACAGAAATATCGATATTAATGCTCAAAGTAAGCAATCTGTTTATGAGTAAAGACAAAAGAGAGATCAATTTGGGCGTCTAATATATTTATTTTGTGGTCGGAAAGTGGCAGAGGTACGGCCAGGTTATTATAGATGTTGTGATAATGATCAAGTTGTAAATAGTGTAAATGATCAAGGTGAGTGTGTATACTTAGGTGACTTATACAATGATGTGATGGAGTCTGTTGAAACTTCTAATATGAAAAAAAATACGGCCTTGCATATTGCTTGCCGGGTTGGAGCTGAGGATATAGTGGAAATGTTGCTCACACCTCAAAAATATAAAACTTATATTAGAAATTATGAATATAAGAACCCTCTAGGTTATACTGCAAGAGGATTTGAGGATACAATAAGACTAGAATTTGAAAAGGCATAAAAAGGGAAAGAATTATTGAATGTTCTGCATAGTAGAAACGTTTATCTAGTGAAAATTCTATTGGATACAAAACTTAATCCTAATTGCTAGAGAATAGCCTCAAATGGAGAAAAGAAACACCACTTGACCTAATGTCAAATCGTGTTTAGAAGGAATAACACAAGATAAGCAAGAAGGTATTGATAAAGCTTTTAGAACATAAAGATCTATACTTTAGTCAAGTAAAGTCGACACCTGCAATAAAGCTTAATATACAATTGAAGCAAATAATTGAACGGGCTATTATAGAACGATTAACTGATGCTATTAGTAGAAAAATTTAGATGATGTAAAAAAGTTAGTAGAAGGTAGTTGTTTCATGAATCGTGCAATTGTTACTGCTATATTGAGGAATATTAGTGATCCAATCGGATCTATTACAAATTATCTAGATGAAGAATTTCTTGCAAGTGCAGTGTAACATTTTGCAAGTACAAATGATATACAGGTAGGTTTTGAACAGTTTGTGTGAAAGCTTGTAGACGAACTTGAAAGCACAAAAGCTCAACTTAAAGCTCAACTTATAGAAGAAGAGCAAAAGCTGAATAGGGTTGTGCATGAAGAAGCGATTGAAACTAGCAGAATTTCACGATTAAAAGGAGATTTGGAACGAGCAGAACGAGAAAGAGTGGATCAACGAGTCAAATAGCTCGACTCACTAATGAAAATGCTCAACTTTGTATTCGAAACCAAAGTTTAAATAGTGGAAACCAAAAACCTCAGAAGCAAGCGCTCAGAATAGAAAACAAAGTAACTACGCTTTTGCATCTTTTACATTGTTTGAATATGCGCTGTTGGTGCATGTTTAACAATATCTGATTTAAGCAATATGCATTTCGCTTGTTGCAGCTGCATTGATTTTTCTTACGGCAGGATGTTGTTTAAAGCTAACACAACGCTTAGTAGCAATGTTAAATACGATCAAGTTGCAGACTATCTCAATCGACTAAAAGATAATTTAGAGTTTTAACTTTTTATCTTTTTCCAGGCTTTGTTGGAAATTTTTATACATATTAAAAACATCCTGATAATTTAGGTGAGTATAAACTTGAGTGGTTTCGAGGCTTGAATGACCAAGAAGTTGTTGTATAGATCTTATGTCAACATTTTCTTGAAGCAAATGAGTAGCAAAGCTATGACGGAATGCATGTGGAGATACAATTTCCGGCAAATTTAACATTCTTCTTATTTTCTGCAAACGATTAGCGACATAAGTTCTTCCTAATTTTTTTCCTCTTACTCCCACAAAGAGATGTTGTGCTTCATTGTTAACACTAAGATAAGGGCAAGCTTTTATGTATTCTTGTATGAACGTTTTTACTACTGGGAGAATAAATACCTGCCTTTGTTTATCTCCTTTACCTGTTACTATTAAGCTTTCATTTCTGATATCACTGACTTTAAGATTCAATGCTTCACTGATTCTTAAACCTGTGCCGTATAACAGGACAATAATCGCGATTTCTCTTTTTATTATCCAAGGTTCGCCTAAGTCAAGCAATTTTGTTTCTTTCACTGAAGTTTTTGTATTGCCTTCTGTCATTCCAGCGCTTAACACTGGAATCCAGTTTTTGATCGAAAATGTGCGCTTGTTTGTGATTAATTTTCTGGTGTCTGAGCACTGGAATCCTGGCAGACTTAAATTGCAATGTTTGTACAGTTGTGTGCTTGGCACCGGTTCTTTTTTTTTGGTCGCATACTGGAATAACAAAGAAGAGTGAGTTTCTTGTAAATAATAGTTATGCAAGAAGAAATCTACTAAAGTTTTTATATCAGATATTGATAATGCTTTAGGCAAAGTTCTCCTTTGAATTGGCCTTGACAGGGAAAATACAGCCTCATTGTTTACTTCATAATTGTTTTTTATATACTTGAAGAAGTTTCTGATTACTGATAATGCACGAGTGTTAGATCTTGCGTTTATACCTCTTGCATAGCGGAAACTAAACCAACTCCTGAGCTCAGGTACGCTCAATTTTTCCAAAGAGCCAACATTTACTTCTTCACCAATGTGAGCACTGAGGAAACTGATAAAATCTTTTAGATCCCTCATGTATGATTCTAAAGTGTTAGATGAATAAGACCTATAGCACCTTAGCCACTCATGCCAATTTTCAATGATTGGACCTAAGTCCACAGTTACTTTTTAAAGAAAGCATCTATGCACGCATCACGGAAAGCTTCATTTATGTCAGGATGGGAGTGACAAATTCTATATATATCTTCTGCTGCTGCACCATATGCCATTGCCACCGCTGCCTCGTTAATTAGCGTATCGGCATGTGCACCTATGATATGCACACCTAATATTGTATCTGTTGTACTGCAAGTTAGCACTTTCACGAACCCTTCAGCATCATCAGTGATTTTTGCTCTGCCGTTTGCAGCAAATTGACATTTACCAACTTTGTACTTTCGACCAGCGCTTTTCAGTTCCTCTTCAATTTTACCAATTGAAGAAGCTGCAGGGTGAGTATAAATGACCGATGGTATGATTTCATAATCAACGTGAGGGGACTGCCCAGCTATTATCTCTGCAACTGCCACTCCTTCTTCTTCTGCTTTATGAGCAAGCATTGCTCCACCGATCACGTCACCGATGGCAAATATTCCTTTCACATTAGTTTCATATCTATTGTTGACTTGAATAAAACCACGATTATCTTCCTCTATTTTTTCATCGATACCAAGATCCTCAGTGCATGGTTTGCGGCCTACTGCAATGAGCACCTTATCTGTCTCTATAGTGTTCGTTTGATTATCTTTAATAGAGGAAACTTTCACACTCAAAGAATTACTATTTTGTTTTATTTTCTCAACTTTAGTGCTGAGCAAAAATTTTATTCCTTGTTTTTGTAGACTGGAAAGCAAAGACTTACTTAATTCTCCATCCATTGTTGCAGCAATTCTATCAAGAAATTCTACTACAATAACTTCAGACCCTAGCCTGCTCCATACGGAAGATATTTCAAGCCCTATTGCCCCAGCTCCAATTACGACGAGCTTTTTTGGCACTTCAGTTAAAGATAATGCACCAGTGGATGAAATAATATTCTTCTCATCGATATTAATTCCTGGTAAAGAACTGACGTTGGAACCGGTTGCAATTACTATGTTTTTTGTCTTCAACACCTTGTCTTCAACTGAAACTTTGAGGCTATCTTGATCAAAAGAAGTAATTTTCCCGAGGCCGTTGATTTTAGTAATTTTGTGGAGATTAAACAGATAATCTATACCTTTCCCAAGCTCCTGAACTCTGGCATCCTTGTACCCTAGCATTTCTTTTAGGTTAAAGTTTACATCTTTAGTTTTTATGCCAAGTTTTGGCAGGTTATTTTTCGTGCAGACATACTGGTAAGAGGAGTGAAGTAACGCTTTAGAGGGTATACATCCAACTCGTAAACACGTGCCACCAAAGATGCTGTTTTTATCTATACAAACGACTTTCAATCCAAGTTTTGCAGCAGCAATAGCACACTTATAACCACTTGGACCACCACCTATAACAATCAGGTCATAATTAGTCATGAAAAACAAACCTATTTTCTAAAGAATAAACACCATTTCCTTCAGTTGTTATGTATATCTTGCCATGGGTAAACACTGGAGTATGAAACACATTACCCGGTATTTTAATAGTTTCTTCTGCACTTTCAGATCCAGGGAAAGCAAGCATTGAACCTTTGTTACTTGTAACCCATAGCGTATTAGCATACATAACTGGAGCAAATAATTGCGTATTTTCTATTAAATCAGACGTCCAGACTACTTCTCCACTTTGTATATCGATGCCAATTACTTTGTTGTCTTTAGTCACTGTAAAAATTCTACCACCGGTTTTTTGTGCCTTTACAGGGATAAGCGGACTATAGTATGACTCAATGTCTGATACACTTTTTACCTTTAGTGGCTTGGACCATAAAATATTTCCTGATTTTATGTCAATACTATAAATGTAAGAGTTATTTTTGGCTATTAAAATGTTATCACATACTCTTGGTGTGGTGGTTATATCTGTGAGCGGTGTATCAAAAAGGTTTGTAGACAATTTTTGGCTCCACAATTTTTTACCATCTTCATTGAAGGCTATTAGTTCACCGTTTGAGAATGGTGCTATTATTTTATCATTGAAAATTGCTGGCGATATGGAGTATAAACCTCGAATCTCATTGATACCATTTTGGTAAGTCCAAGCAGGACTGCCATCTTTTACATCAAACGCATGCAGATAGTTATCAATGGTCAAAATTATCAGTTTGTTATTTATTACTACTACTTTTCCTCTTGCAGGAGCTCTCAGTTCTTTTTCCCATTGAATCTCTCCAGTTTTTGCATCTATTGCGTGTAGAACGTTATCTACTACAAAGAAAACATTTCTTCCATAACGCGATAGGCTTATGTTACCAATCTTTTTTCTGTGTGGAAGGTGTAATTTCCAGTTTGTAACCCTTGAGTTGTCAATATCAAAGGAATACAAGGTGCCATGTTTATCTGCCAGAATAACACTATTTTCTGTGAGCACTGGAGCCACATATCCTTGGGATAATTTTTTATTCACTAGACTTATTCGTTCGCTTGCCATTGTGTAACTGCTACACGATAATATTATCATAACAATTATTACTTTCATTACTTATTGAAAACAAGATTTATTAATATACATGCTAGAAATCTTAATTACAATAAAAATGTTCTTATTGCATGTTGAAAGTGTAGGACTTTTTCACAAAAAATCAGTTGCATTCTTTACAGGAATAACGATTTTCAAATCGTCAGGGTATCATGCGAGTAACTGACATCATTTGTTGTGTTTAATAAATTGGCTTCACGTTAGCCATAGATATTTAAGAAGTTTACCAAAATAGAAAAAAGGCAAAAAAAACAAAGTAGCTAATTATTAACTCTTTACTTTATTTGATGTTGGGTGATACCTTAAACCTTTATAAGCACGTTTCAGCTTGTATAAGTAAAAATCTAGAGCTTTTATAAAGCGGTGCACATAGTGCAAAAAATTAAACAGTAGTATACTAAATACAAGATCTTCTTGTCATTTTAATCTGCCCAGATTGGAAAGTTATAAAATAACTTCAATTCTATTGTAAGAGGAATGACAAAGCTTGTCAAGTAGTTTTTTAGTCCTGTTTCTGTGTAGCTAGAAAGATCTAGATGCTAGTTTTAACTATTTAGGGTAACAAGAGGTAACGCCATTGATTGCACGTGTTCCATCTGTTATATATAGTCTTTTGAATACGAGAAAATTAGTGAGTGAGTATGATATCGTAGTTATAGGTAGCGGCCCTGGTGGTTATATAGCAGCAATTAGAGCGGCACAACTTGGGTTTAAAACTGCAATCATTGAGAAGGAAAAAAGTTTAGGTGGTATATGTTTAAATTGGGGGTGTATACCAACTAAATCGCTACTTAGAGCGTCTAAAGTCTATGAACTCATAAAAAGATCAGAGGAATTTGGTATAAAAGTAAAGGATGCAAGCTTTGATATACAGTCGATAGTAAAGTGCTCAAGGAACGTTGTTGGTAAATTGTCAAGCGGTATTGCGTATTTGATGAAAAAAAATGGCATCAAAGTCCACCAAGGTTTTGGTAAACTTGCAGGTAATCATACTATAAAAGTTTCTAGTAGTAGGGAGGAACAAGAGATTTCTTCCAAACATATTATTTTAGCAACAGGTGTGAGAACGCAAAATCTGCATGGGATAGAAGCAGATGGAGATTTATTATGGAATGCACAGCATGCTATGACCCCGAATAGATTGCCAAAGTCACTACTAATTATAGGGTCTGGTGCTATAGGAATAGAATTTGCGAGTTTTTATAGTACTTTGGAAGTTGATGTAACAATCATAGAGATAAAGAACGCTATTTTGCCGCTGGAGGATAAAGATATTTCAAATTTGGCACAAGAGATATTTACAAGAAAGGGAATAAAAATATATACAAACAGTAGTGTAAAAGCCTTTACTAAAGGTAAGAACTCTATTAAAGTGCAACTGAGCAGTGGTGAAAGCAAAGAGTTTGATAAGGTAATTGTTGCAGTTGGTATTCAGGCAAGCACTGAAAATATAGGTTTAGAAAATACAAAAGTTAAATTAAGTGCTTCTGGTTTTGTTGAAACGAATGAATGGTATGAAACTGATGAATCAAGTGTATATGCAATAGGTGATGTAGCTGGTCCGCCATGTTTAGCGCATAAAGCAAGCCACGAAGCCGTGATCTGCATTGAAAAAATCGCTGGTAAAAATGTTCATGCGTTAAGAAAAGAATGCATACCAAATTGCACTTACTCTCATCCGCAAATAGCAAGTGTTGGCCTTACTGAAGAGCAGGCAATAAAAGATGGGTATGATATAAAAATAGGAAAGTTTCATTCCAACTTTAATGGTAAATCTATTACGCTTGGTGAAACCGAAGGATTAGTAAAGGTGGTTATAGATAAAAAAACAGGTGAGCTTCTTGGAGCTCACATGATAGGAGTAGGAGTAACAGAGTTAATTAGCAATTTTGTCCTTGTAAAGCAGCTAGAAGGAACAGACTTTGATATAAAGTCTGTGGTCTTCCCTCATCCAACCATTTCAGAGATGATACATGAATCAGTACTTGCTGCATATGGTGAGTCGTTAAACAGTTGAGTTAATGTTCCATTGTTTTGGAATTGTCAATATCTTGAGTAGTAGCTTGATTTGGTACTTCAGTTCCAACAGATTGATTGCCAGCATCAGATTTTTTTATGCCTTCCAACCCTGCAGCTGCTTCTTTCACTTCACGTTTTTTCTCTGGTTTAAGGTCTTCTAGGCTTTTTCCTTTGCTATCTAAACCTTGTTGTTGATCAGTATTTCTCATTTTATTTTGAGCTTGCTGAGGGAGATCAACAGTTGATTTAAGGGGAACTTTTATTATGTTTTTAACAGTTTAAAAAAACTCTGCTCCTGCTTTCTCTTTGTTCTTTAGGTTTATTTTTTTTCACATTAGATTCTTTTTTGCTATTACTACTTTTGGGCATTGTAACTCACTATCATAAAGCTTAATAAGATTATGTGTGCAAACTATTAAATTATAGTTAATAATCTAGCATCATTTTGTTATTCACAGATGGATATCATTTTAGCAACAGGTGGTACAGGTGGACACATTTTTCCAGCTATAACCTTAGCAAGAGCAATAAAAAGGCAAGGATACGATAGCATATTATTTGCTGATAAAAAAATAGGTAAAAATACTGACGTGAAGGACTATACCCTGCCACTAAATAAACCGAGTGGCAGTAAGTTTAGGTTTTTTCTCTTGTTGATATATAGCTGTGTGTTAGCATTATATCAAATAAGAAAGTTAAAACCAAAGCTGGTCATTGGTTTTGGTAGCTATGCTTCTTTTCCAACTCTTCTTGCAGCAAAAGTTCTTTCTATACCTATAATTTTACATGAACAAAATACAGTTTTGGGGAGAGTAAATAAATTCTTTTTCAATAGTGCAGAATTAATTGCAACTAGCTTTCCAGAAACTAAGTATGCAAAGGGCAATAAATGTGTTTTTACAGGAAATTTTGTTGATGTAAAAGCAAAGAGCCATTCTGGCACTAAGAAAATCCTAACCGTGTTAATCATAGCAGGTAGCCAAGGTGCAAGTTTTTTTGACGATGTAGTAAGTGGCGTAATTTGTAACCTGCCTATTGAAATAAGAAAGAAGATTAGAGTAGTACAACAATGCACGAAGAAAAATATGAATAAGGTAGAAGGCTTATACAAAGGAGGACAGGTTATTTGTGAGTTGAGTGAATTTTTTGACGATGTGGGAAGCAGATTAACCGATGCTCATTTGGTAATTAGCAGGGCAGGTGCAACTTCAATAGCAGAGATCACTCTTGCTAGACGTCCTGCTATATATATTCCTTATCCTTGCTCAAAGGATGATCATCAATTTTATAACGCGAAATATGTTAAAGATTCGGGGGCAGCTGTAGTAGTTGAGCAAAATAGTGAGGCGAAAAAAAATCTAACGAAGTTACTGGTTAATCTGTTATGTGATTCTCAAAAACTACGTGATATGGCTAATAATACTAAGAAAATAAGGATAAAGAATGGGGTTACTGAGTTTATTAGAATAGTAATTCACAAACTTGGTTGACTAATATGGCTGCTGGCTTTTTCTTCAAATACGTCCCATAGGTCTTTTTCTAGTGATATATTATATAATTTATTGATGTAAACTATCCCCGTGGGTGAAGTTATGTTGATTTCAAGAAGAAAGTCATCTACAATATCAATGCCAACAAATATTAGCCCTCTTTTCTTTAATTCAGGGCCAATTTTATTACATATTTCATTGTCTTTATCGTTCATTTCAACAGGTTCAAAACTTGCTCCAAGCCGCAAATTTGTTCTGATTTCTCCACTAACTCTTGGAACTCGTTTCATTACCCCAATTGGTTGACCATCCAGCAACAATATTCTTTTATCTTTGTCTACATTTTTACAGAATGCTTGTGCAATTACAGGACATTTATATTTTGTAATCATGAGTTCCACTACTACTTGAATACTGTTTTCATTTTGTATTCTTATTACATCGTTTCCTCCATAGCTGTACAATGGCTTCAGAATAATACCTCTGTAATCGTGGTAAAAATCTCTGATCATTGATATATTTTCAGTAATCAAAGTTGGAGGAATTAACTCTGGAAATAATGAAGTTATCAATTTTTCAGGACAATTTCTCATTTCTGTTGGATTATTAATTACCAGTGCTCTAGTTTTTTCTAAAATATAGGTGGTTGTAATGTAACGCATATCAAAAGGTGGGTCCTGTCTGATAAATATGATATCCATTTCATTCAAGTTAATAGCTACATCTTCTTTAGAGGTAAAACTACAATCATCAACACTGACTTTCTGAGCAAGAGCAATTGGCTGATTTAGCTTTAGTGCTAAATTGCTAGGGGCATAGGCAAAAACTTTGTACTTCCTTCTTTGCGCCTCTTTTATTAATGCAAATGTAGTATCAGTTTCAAAGTTTATGTTTTCATCCATTTGAAAAGCTACTCTTGTTTGCATATCACTTTGAACATAAGGATTACTGCCGAAAACTAAGTTTCAAAGAAGTCCGTTAATGACGTAACTTGCTGTTTCTGTACCGTATATAGCTCACAACTTGTTTTACTCCCTTTACTTTTCTTGCAATTGCTATTACGGCTTTTAATTCTGCTTTATTTTGGGCTATACCCATCAAATAAACAACTCCATCAACCGTATTGATGCCATAGTTAATTGATTTGATGTTTCTTTTTCCCAGGAGTCTTGTTCTTATTTCTGCCGTTATCATACAATCCACAGTGGTATCAAACATGGAAGTAGTTTGAATTGGTGTTACTCTTGTCTCATTTATCACTTCTTTAACTTCTTTTTGCTGCCAAGCTATTTTTTCTGCTGTGAGTTGTTTCTCAGGAGTGTCAACGTTTCCAATAAGCAATACTCTTCCTTCACTTACTCTAACCTTAATAGATGAAAATAGCCCATGTTTTAAAAGTTCTTTGTTGATTCTAATGACCATGGTTGTGTCATCAACGATATTTCCCAGGGATTTATCTTGCATTGTTATTGCTGTTGCTGTTGCCACTACACCACCTATTATAAGGGTTGTGCAGCTACTCTGTGTGATCAGAAAAATTGCAAGCAATAAACTTGTTATTAATTTCATTATTGGTTTTTAGAATTTAGAGCTCTTATTAAGAAATGTTAATAAGCTTTTTTGATTGTGTAAATACCATAAATTAAGTAAGACTTTAAATCTTGAATATTTTAATAGTGTACCTATAATGGAGTACTGAAGATTTTTTGCGGGTATGGCGGAATTGGTAGACGTGCCAGGTTTAGGTCCTGGTGAGCTTGCTCATGGGGGTTCAAGTCCCTCTATCCGCACTTGAAATCATGTAACTTAGGTTTTAAGAAAAAATTTATAATCACTGAATACACTTTTGGCTGTGTTAAAAAACCTGTTCTTAAAGATTGTATTTAACTTAAATTCTGATAGAATGACTCTGTTAGAATATAAATTAAAATGTTGATAAATGGATTGTAATGTCTGGTAATATACCTCAAAATGTGGTAGAAGTAGATACATTAAGTAGTATATATACTTATAAGGAACTTAGTATAGATAAACTAAAGCATGAGTATGAAATCACGGTTGGTAGCAATTATATAGAACAAAAGGTGAATTCTAGACTACAAGAAATAGCAAAAAACGCAAAATTGCCTGGATTTAGGTCTGGAAAGATGCCCTATGATCTTGTTGTTACAAATTATAAGAACGAAGCTTTGGAATATGTAGTAAATAGTACGATTGACTATTGCTCAAGTGATTTAATGAAAAAAATTGAAGTTAAGTCTCACATTTATCCTAGGGTTGATATTATATCATTACCAAATCTGAATGAAAAGGGTGAGAAGAGCAATTTTGTATACAAACTGTCTTTTGAATCGATGCCTGAAGTGCCAGCAATAGATCTTGATAAAATAAATTTGAAGAAAGTTGAAGCAAGGATTGAAGAGGAGGACATAAAAGGGTTTGTCGATTCTATAAAAACAAGATTTCCTAGCTTTATTTCTGTTGATGATGCTTCATATCGGGCAAAGAATGGAGATAAATTGGTAATTGACTTTGAAGGACGAATTAGAAATAAGCTTTTTCAGGGTGGGAGCAACAAAAACTTTAAAGTTACTTTAGGATCTGGCACATTTATTAATGGTTTTGAAGATCAATTAACTGGTATGAAAAAAGGAGAAACAAAAAGTTTTAAGTTGAAATTTCCTGAGGATTATCGAACCATTTCCCTTGCAGGACAAGAGGCTAATTTTTCTGTTCGAGTTAATGATATTCAAGTTGCTGAAGATTTTGGAGGTGATGATGAAATGGCTAAGAAAATTGGGTTTAGAGATTGTTCTTCGCTCAAAAATCATGCAAAAGAAGTAATTGGTGGTCAGTGTGAAGAAATGAGAGATCTCTTGATTAAGAAGGAGCTATTTGACTATTTGGATGCTAATTATAGCTTTGACTTACCTACAGATGTAGTAAGACAGGAGCAACAGAGAGTGGAAAGGGAGTTGGGCTCTAAGGATGACTCTTGTAAGGAAGCTGAAAGGCGTGTAAAACTTGCAATGTTATTTATGAAGTTTAGTACAGAGCATAAGATATCGTTAACTCAAAATGATATTTTAAATGTTATTGTAAATCAGTATATCAGTAAAGATGTGCCATTTGATAGGGTATTTAAGCATTTTAGGTCAGACAGGCAATTTCAAGAGTTAGTTAGAGGGCAAGCTCTGGAACACAAAGTTACGAGTTACATAATAGAAAAAGTTAATAAAGAAGAGCAAATTGTTTCTGTGAAAGAGTTAAAAGAATTGTTTGGTAATATTTAGTAGGAAAAGGTATGACTCTTATACCAATTGTAATTGAGCAAACTAGTCGTGGTGAGCGTGCTTATGACATATATTCTAGGCTAGTGAAAGAGAGGATAATTTTTGTGACTGGTCCTGTTGAAGATAACATGGCCAGCGTAATAGTAGCACAGCTTTTATTTTTAGAATCGGAAAACCCTGATAAAGACATTTATATGTACATTAATTCACCAGGTGGTGTTGTAACTGCTGGTTTGTCGATCTATGATACAATGCAGTATATAAAGCCGGATGTTTCAACTTTGTGTATAGGTCAAGCTGCGTCTATGGGTTCTTTATTACTTGCAGCTGGCACAGAAGGTAAGCGTTACTCTCTACCTCATTCAAGAATTATGATACATCAGCCATCTGGTGGTTATCAGGGTCAAGCAACTGATATAGAAATACATGCTAATGAAATTTTGCGGGTTAAGAGAAAACTGAATCAGATTTATGAAAAACATACTGGAAATTCACTGAAGAAAATTGAAGGAATGATGGAAAGAGATAAATTCATGGATCCTGAAGAAGCGAGAAAAATTGGCTTAATTGATAGAGTAATAGCTGAGCGTAAGGATATTAAGGTCGAGAATATTAAAATTGAACAAAAGGTAGGTTAATGGATAACAACAATGGCGATTTACACTACTGTTCTTTTTGCAACAAGGCACAAAATGAAGTAGACAAGTTGATTACTAATTCTTCAGATGGTTTGAAAGTATTTATTTGCAACGAGTGCATAGAGTTATCCCATAAAGCAATAAGTCAAAAGAAAGGTGGATCTTTTAATTCAGATTATATGTCTGATGTAAAGTTATTACTAAAAAAGCCTGAGGATATAAAGATTTTTCTTAGCAAGCATGTTGTAGGTCAAGAGCACGCACAACACGTTTTGTCTGTGGCTATGTATAACCATTGTCAATCCATGGCACAGTTTAATGCCATAAGTGATATCGAAATTGAAAAATCGAATGTGATGCTCATTGGTCCCACTGGTTCTGGTAAAACTTTGCTAGCTAAAACGCTTGCTAAAGTTTCAGATGTACCATTCGCTATGGCTGATGCGACAACTTTAACTGAGGCAGGTTATGTAGGTGATGATGTGGAAAGCGTGTTATCGCGTCTATTGCAAGCTGCAAATTATGATGTTGCAAAGGCACAGCGTGGTATAGTGTTTATAGATGAAATAGACAAAATCACAAGAAAATCTGAAAGCACTTCGATAACACGTGACGTTTCAGGTGAGGGAGTCCAGCAAGCTTTGCTTAAGATCATGGAGGGCACAGTTGCTTATGTTCCACCACAGGGTGGGCGAAAGCACCCACAACAAGAGTTTATACAAGTAGATACTAATAACATACTATTTATTTGTGGAGGAGCTTTTGAAGGTCTAAATAAAATTATTGAAGCAAGAAAAAAGGGAACGTCAGTTGGCTTTGGAGCAGATATAAGTCAGTCTAAAGAGCAAAAGAAAAAGAATACTTTGCATGATGTTCAACCTGAAGATTTGATCAAATTTGGTTTAATACCGGAATTCGTAGGACGGGTTCCAATAACTGCTGTTTTAGATGAGCTGGATCATGAAGATCTAGTACATGTATTGATAGAGCCAAGAAATGCGCTAATAAAACAATACAAGGCGTTACTTGCTTTTAGCAAGGTAAACCTTGAATTTTCAGATGAAGCAATATCAGCTATTGCTGAAAAAGCTATGAGTTATAAAACAGGTGCAAGGATGTTACGTGCTATTTTAGAATCACTTTTGCTTGATGTTATGTATACAGCTGGAAATGGGGGTTTTGAGGGTAGTACAATAGTAATCACTAAGGAAATGGTAGAATTAGGGAAAGCAGTGATTAGTCATAATAACAAGGGCAATGTTATAACAGTTAATGATTAATTTGAGACATGTATTATGAAAGTTGAATGTGCTGTAGATTCTGGTTTTGCTACATTGCCAGTATTACCTTTAAGAGATGTAGTAATTTTTCCAAATATAGTGGTGCCTTTATTTATAGGCAGGGAAAAATCTATTGGCGCACTAGAGTATGCAATTAATAATCGCAGTCGTCAAAATGAGATTTTTCTCGTAGCACAGCAAGATGGCTCTATTGATAGTCCAGAGCCAAAAGATCTGTATGAAGTAGGTGTGTTGGCAAATATTGTGCAACCCTTGATAAAATTACCTGATAATGCAGTAAAAGTTGTAATCCAAGGAGTGAGCAGGGGGAGAGTTATAGAGTATATTGACTCTCATGCTTTACTACAAGCTAGGGTAGAGTTAGATAGTTATCATGAGTATGAGGAAAGTGAGGATAATGTTGATCTGGAAGCTTTAAGGCGAGCTGTTATAAATGCGTTTGATAGCTGGTGTAAACTAAACAAAAAAAATCATCCTGAAATTATTGTTAATCCCATTGAGCAGATCAAAAAAATTGATCAGCTTGTAGATACGGTAATTTCTTATTTGAGTATAAAAGCATCAGATAAACAAAGTATACTTGAAACTTATGGCTTGGAAGAGCGTTTAAAAAGAGCTTTTGCCTTTATTGAAAGGGAAATAAGTATTTTGAACGCGCAAAACCGTTTATATAAAACGATTAAATCGCAAGTTGAAAGTACTCAGAAAGTTTACTACCTTAATGAGCAGTTGAAGGCCATACAGAAAGAATTGGGTGAATTTGAGAATGGAGAGGAGGGAAATATAATAAATGAATTTGAAAAAAAGATAAATGAAATAAAGCTTTCCCAGGAAGCAAGGGAAAAAGCTATGACTGAGTTAAAGAGGTATAAAAAAATGAATCCCATTTCTCCTGAAGCTACAGTTATATCTAATTATCTATATTGGTTGCTTGATCTACCATGGGGAAAGTATAAAGATGCGAAAATTAATTTAAATGCAGCTAAAAAGATCTTAGATGAAAACCATTATGGCATAGAAAAAGTAAAAGATAGGATAATAGAATTTTTAGCAGTATTAAAGAGAGTAAAAGAGATAAGAGGTCCTATACTTTGCTTAGTTGGACCACCTGGTGTTGGTAAAACTTCTTTAGCTAAGTCTATGGCAAGAGCGGTAGGAAGAGATTTTGTTCGCATAGCTCTTGGTGGTGTACGTGATGAATCTGAGATACGTGGCCATAGAAAAACTTACATTGGTTCAATGCCTGGCAAAATCATTCAGCATATGAAAAAAGCTAATTCGTGTAACCCACTTTTTTTGCTTGATGAAATAGATAAGATGGGTTCTGATTCGCGTGGTGACCCTGCATCTGCATTGCTTGAAGTTTTAGATACTGAACACAATAAACACTTTACTGATCATTACTTAGAAGTTGAATTTGATCTTTCGAGTGTAATGTTTGTAGCTACAGCAAACAGCTTAAATTTGCCACACCCTTTGCGTGATAGGATGGAGATTATACAATTATCTGGTTATACTGAGGATGAAAAAATCAGTATTGCTAAATATCATCTAATTCCCAAATTAAAAAAAGAGCATGGCTTACGTCAGAGAGAGTGGAGCATAACTAATGATGCACTATATGAGTTAATACGCTTATATACACGTGAAAGTGGTGTCCGTAGTATGGAAAGGGAGCTTGCAAAGCTCATGAGAAAAGCAGTTAAAGAAATATTAGCAGGTCAAAATAAGAAAATATCTGTAGGAGTTGACAACTTACAAGATTATTTGGGAGTGCGTAAATACACCTTTGGTATTGCAGAAAAAGATAGCTTAGTAGGGGTAGTAACTGGACTTGCCTATACTGAAACAGGTGGTGATATTTTAATGATAGAATCAGTCCTAATTCCAGGCAAGGGGGAAATAAAATACACAGGAAAGCTTGGGGAGGTTATGCAAGAATCTATAAAGGCTGCATATAGTTATGTTCGATCAAATTGTCTCTTTTTTGGTATAAAACCTGAAAAGTTCAAAAATAATGATATACATTTACATCTACCTGAGGGTGCTGTGCCAAAGGATGGTCCTTCTGCTGGTAGTGCAGTATGTACATCCATTGTTTCTCTTATGACAAATATACCGATTAACAAGAATGTTGCTATGACAGGTGAGGTGACATTACGTGGTAGAGTTTTAGCCATTGGAGGTCTGAGAGAAAAATTACTTGCGGCGCTCAGAGGATCAATCAAGACTGTGATTATACCTGGCGAAAATGAAAAGGATATGCAAGAAATTCCAGCAAATATTAAAGAAGAGATCAACGTAGTTTTTGTTAAGAACATTGATGAAGTTATAAAAATTGCTTTGATACGACCTACTATTCCAATTGAAAGCGATAATAGAAGCAGTGCACTTTTTTCCCCTATAAAAAATAAAAAAGATGATTTTCCTGGATTATAGAAACACTCAAGTGTTGAAATATTGCTATGTTTGAATACATAGGAGTTTTTACTAATAGACAGTGTAGGCATTCTGCTATTAATTGTTACGTTCCTAGGTAATTTGGTTTATTGCCCTTTTTGCAAAAATATTACTAATTCTTTACCACTTTCTCTGGTTAAGATCAAAATAAAGTAGTTAAATTTTATCTTGTATTGTTTTTATGTTTATAGTATATTTATTATGTATTAATATTTAAGAATTAGGATAAAAATTTAATTATTTTATATACATTGTTTACTTCTTTCTTTGTCTAGCCGTGCTTTGGAGATGATTGGATTAGAGGTAGGATCTACTGTGATGTGCCTTTATATCATGCTAACTTTTTTGCAGCTGATATCGTCTATCATTATACAGGCATCACTAAAGTTTCAATTGGAGCTATGGCATTACGCTCTGCTTATGATTCTACAGAAAAAGGATCTGAAGTGGGATTTCTTGCAAAATTACATTATAATCATAAGATTAAAGGTACAGATATCGCTCCATATATTACTGCTAGAATAGGTATTACTGGAACCAAGCAATCTTACAAAAAATTTACAGATAATGATATTTTTTTTGCTTATTATAGGTTACAGAAACTGCAAAGACTTTCTCACGGTGTAGAACTTGGGATAAGATTTAATTGTAGTGTATGGCTCCAGGGCGTGAGGTATTATATAATAAGTGAGAAAATTGTGATATTTCTTCTTTAGTTGCTCAAAAACTTAATTATACCTGCCAAAGACCTCAATTCGCACCTAAAAGGTGCGAAGTAGGAGGTTATTATGTCTGACTACCATATGTTATTCAACTAATAAAAGATTTGCAAATGTTTTTTCAATTAACTATGGAAGAAAATTCCTCTGCATAAGAATTTTTCATAGCATTCAGTGTATCATAATCTGTAAAATCTAGTTTTATTGGTGTAATGGTAATAAATCCTTCTTTGATTTTGCCTACACTACCGCTACCTAAATGTTCTCGAGACCAATTTAAACTTAAAGAACCATCTGGATTTTCAGTAAAAGTTAAGTCCCCATCAATGTTGTATTCACCTTGTTCAGCAAATTCTATTCCTTTTACTTTTTCTGTAGCGGAAAAATTTATGCTCATCGCTATATTTTTAGGCCAGCCAACCTTAACTAGTTTAGCAATAACCTTTGGGGCAAAAATCTTTGTATTGTACCAGTTTATTCCACCATGGTATGCTTGACTTAGCGCAATAGAGGGTATAGATCTTGCAGCACCTTCCATTACAGCGCCGATTGTTCCTGAATAACAAACATCATCTCCAACATTTGACCCAATGTTTACTCCAGATAATACTAAATCTGGCTTTTTATCCATAATCTTATTTAGTGCAATAATTACACAATCTGCAGGGGTGCCAGACACACTGAACTCCCTTTCACTGTGTTGGTTTATTCTAATAGACTGCTTCACTGGATGATCAAGAGATCTTGCTGCTCCGCTTCTATCAGTATCTGGTGCCACTATCCAGATTTCCGATGCAAAATTTCTTGCAACCTCTTTAAGTAATTTTATTCCTTCACTTTCGAAACCGTCATCATTTGTTATTAATATTATCATATAAAATTTTGTATAGTTCCAAAGTTATGATAAATAATTCCGGTCATCAATTGTAAATAAATATATCACTCTTAAGCCGTTTAACTATCTGCAACTTCTTTTGTTGTTTCTCAGTACTTTATCAAGTATCATACGCTGAATTAAAGGAAATTCGCAACTTGACGATGAAGCTAATATGGTATTATATTAATGTAATTTAAGCATGGCTGATTTGGAAAAAGTGATAGAAGAGTTTACTAAACTGCGAGATCAGATCAATTATCATGATGTTTTATATCACCAAAAGAGTAAACCAGAAATCGCTGATGCTGAGTATGATGAGCTGAAGCAAAAGTTAGTTGAAATGGAAGGACAACTTCCGGGAGCGTGTGCAACACAAGATGGTGTTGGTGCTGCACCTGATGAGAAATTTTCTAAGATAAAGCATCAAGAACCTATGCTCTCTCTTGAGAATACTTATGATGAACAAGGTGTAGGGCGATTTTTATCTAGAATAAAGAGGTTTTTAATTGAAGAAGAAATAGAGGTGTTCTGTGAGCCAAAGATTGATGGGTTGTCATTTTCTGCAGTTTATGAAGATGGAAGATTTGTCAAAGCTGCGACTCGAGGTAACGGTTTTGTAGGAGAAGATGTCACACGCAATGTTGCAACAATAAAAGGCTTTCCCAGATTTTTGCAAGATGTACAAGATAGGTTAGAAGTAAGAGGTGAAATATACATCAATAATAGTGACTTTTTAAAATTAAATAAAGACAACGAATTTGCCAATCCTCGAAATGCAGCTGCTGGTTCTCTAAAGCAATTAGATGCAAACGTTACAGCAAGTAGACCGTTGAAATATTTTGCTTATTCTTTGATTGGTGGAAAAGAGAAAAGTCAAAGTGAAGTACTAAATAGGCTTGAGTTACTTGGTTTTTGCGTAAATGAACATCGATCCTTAACGAACAATCTAGACGGCATGCTGGAGTTTTATAACAAGGTTTATAATTGCCGCTATAATTTGGATTATGATATTGATGGAATAGTCTATAAGGTAAATGATTTGGTACTACAAAGTCGTCTAGGAAGTACCCACAAAGCCCCGCGCTCAGCACTTGCATATAAGTTTTCTGCAATTTATGCAAAGACAAAGTTGAATAAAATATTTATACAGGTGGGTAGGACAGGAGTATTAACTCCAGTTGCAGATTTAATACCAGTTAATATTGGCGGAGTGCTAGTAAGTAGGGCAAGTTTGCATAACCAAGATGAAATAAAACGTAAAGACGTAAGAGAAGGAGATATTGTAACAATCAAGAGAGCAGGGGACGTGATTCCTCAAATTGTTAGAGTAGACAAAGGTTCTCGTCATGCAGATGCACCTGGATTTGTATTCCCTGAGGTATGCCCTGAATGCGGTGGTAAAGTGCAAGCTGAAGGAACGGCAATAAAATGCTCTGAGGAATTAACCTGTGAAGCTCAAATAATAGGAAGATTAAGGCATTTTGTATCGAAAGATGCATTTGATATTTTTGGCCTTGGTGAAAAGCAGATAAAGTTTTTTTATGACCTTGGTCTGATAAAACAAATTCCCGATATTTTTAACTTAGAAGAAAGGTTGAATGAGTTTAGTCTGAAAGAACAGCCTGATTGGGGCGAGAGGTCAATAGCTAATTTATTAAATGCTATACAAAACAGAAGGGTAATAACTCTAGATAGGTTTATATTTTCTTTAGGTATTAGATTTGTTGGCCAAGTTGTAGCAGAATTGCTCGCAAATTATTATGTTTCTTATGATAACTGGTATAGTTCGATGATAAAACTGTTATCAAATGATGCTGAAGTGGGTGTAGGTGGCATAGAGAAGAGAATAGCCAAGTCTTTTAGTGATGAGCTAGTAGGTATAGATGGCATAGGGGAAAAAGTGGCTGAGTCTTTGAAATCGTTTTTTTCTAAAGAACGTAACATCAAAATGTTGAAGGATCTTACTGATTATCTTCAAATCCTTTCTGTGAACTCCAACTCTAGTGACTCTGTTTTAAATAATAAAATCATAGTGTTTACCGGTAAACTACTTACTATGAGTAGAGGAGAGGCGAAAGTGAGAGCCAAAGCTCTAGGAGCGAAAGTCAGCTCAAATCTTTCTGCTAAAGTTGACTACCTAGTTGCAGGAGAAAAACCAGGAAACAAGTACAAAAAAGCAGTGGAATTAGGTATAGGAATTTTGAATGAAGACCAGTGGTACAGAATGATAAATTCGTAAGTGTATGAATAACCATACCTTTTAAGTGGTACACGAGTTTTAATATCAATTTCTGTAGATAAGTAAAGCTAATTGCCAAGTTAAGATTATAGGCACTCTTTATTAATTTGTTATCTTATTTCTAGGGTTTAGTGCAACATTGTAAATCATACAAGAGTTTTCTTTTATCGGGATAGACCTGCTCCTGTAGCATTAGATCTCTTACATGGTTTTTGGTAGTGCATTGGGCATATAACAACGTTATATTAAAGACGAAAAAACTACTTGGCAAACCTCGCAGCCCCTTATCATGATACTGAGGCTCATTATTTATCTTTGCAATCTATGCAGGTTGATGACAAAAAGCTTAGGGTATTGGGTATCATATTTAATTTTTTGCACTATGTGCACCTTATATCTTTTATACAATCTGATTTTTACCCATACACAAGCTGAAACGCGCTTATAAAGTGTTTAAGAAAGTAGAAAATGCTTAATTGACAAGAGAGTATGTGAATATTAGCTACCTCGGGGTTCTCTTACCTTTTTTTATTTAATAAGTTTCTTAATATTTATAGCTGAAGCAGTTCAAGGGTACACAAAAAACGCCAATTTAAAAATTTTAATTTAGGTTATGTAAGAAGTCACGCAGGAGTTCTTTTTTGATGAATCTGAAATATTTACTTCTGACATCTAGTTTATACGTTTGGAATAAATTTTAGATTCTTGTTCTTGTGTGGGTCTTTCTTTTGCATGCACTTAATTGAGTGAACCTTTCTTTTCAAAATAGTTATCTGTGAGTTCTAAAAAGAGTGAAATCAGCTCAGGGAGAGTGTAGTTATGTTCATTCGATGAATGTAACTCTGTAATTGGAAAAAAGTGAATGTTGTTGTTTTAGTAGGTAGTAATGATAAAAACTTATTCCGGCGTTTTTTCGTTACTCCAACTTTAGGTTCAGGATTTTTTGCTCTTGGTATTTTAGCTAAGTTAGTATCCTCTATGAGAAACTCTTTGTATTGTTCAAAACCTTCAAATTTTTCTTTTTTTTGATGGTCTTTTTTTCTATATCAGCAATTTTAGCACCTATAGCTGCCTGTTGACTGATAAATCTGTCGTTTTCTAAATTGAAACAAATTGTGTATGGAGTAATGTCATTAATTGTCGTGTGTGGCTTAAAATACTACCCAAAACACTTAAGTACAAATTCTATTATAGGGGGAAATAGCTATTTAGGTTTTGATATATGTAATAAATTAACTAAAAGTTTTTTAAGTGAGCTGAAGGATTTATTAATAGTGCACCTTAAATGGACATTGTCATCTTTAAACTTTTTATAAACCTCAGCAGCTATCGGCCCTCCAGTGCAACTACTATATAACACTATGTTGTCTGAACGAATGCCTCGTTTTAAAAGATCTGAAATGATTTCGATACCTGTATTTACTTGATCTACCCATTTAAAGAATGGCCTTTGCTTTTTCCAGAACTAGGAAAATTAATGAAGTGAACATCCATACCTGCTTCGATGCGGTTCAATTCCATTCGCTTTTATCTTCGTCTGATTCTTTTGCGAAAGTATATGTAAGTTCTGGGAAATAAACTATACGCTTTTTCTTTCTGTTATCTACATTGCTCTTTGGGTTCAACATCACTATCTTTTTAATCCACATCCCGTTTTGAACTTCTATAAACTCTTTCCTAGTTTTTATTGTATTTTCTTTTATTGCTTTCGTTTCATACTTCCCATCATACTAATTTAGTAATACATAAAATTTTGAAAAAAGTCAATCTTTATTAAAAAATCAACTTTTTATATACCTATCTTTATGTCTATCGAAATTACAAGCTAGATTTAAGCTTGTAATAGTAAGAACTGGTATAATATCTCTTGCATCTAAAAAGCCTGTAAATAGCTTAAAGTAACTTTAGTGTTAATTAAGGAGGGGTTATGGTATTCGTTCAGTTATTTAATAGGGAATTAGATAATTTGCACTTATTAAGACATCAGTTTTATCAATTATGGAATGAAGGGAAATTTAAGCCTTGAGGCTTTACAAGTCTATGCGAAGAATATTATCATCATGTTGCTGCGTTTCCTCGTTATATTGGTGGTATACATTCTTTGTGTCTAAATCTTAAAATGCGATAGGTTTTACTTGGTAATTTAATAGAAGAAGAACGAAGTGATGAGAACCATCCCGAGTTATGGCAACGTTTTGCTGAAGGTTTTGGCGTTACACGGTCTGATTTCCGTAAAGATGCAAGGAGACAAGAAATTAGTCGATGGTTACTTCGATATCGTACGATCAACCTTTGCAATGGGTCTTGGTGCTCTATATGCCTATGAACGTCAAGCTCCAAAGGTTTCGAAATCTAAAATTGAAGGTCTGAAAAAACACTATTTAATAAATGATGGGCGTTCTTCTCCAATTTTTTACTGTTTATATGGATGCTGATAAGTGGCGTTCTGAGGAGTGTACAAGCCTTATTGCTTATTTAGATGAGGAGGAACAAGACAAGATTATGCGTAGTGCTAAAAAGGGCGCGAAACTCTTATGAGATTTTCTTGATGGAATGCTAAGTGTGCATACATATTGCTGAAAAGTTTTACATTGGTAAGAGGGAAGGCTTTTTGTAAACAAATGAGCTAACTTCAGGGGCATATGAGTTTTATAAACTATAAAATAAGGAAATGGAGTTAAATACGAAACCTTTGTGTAACCTACTTGTCCAAAATTCATGGCTTTAGGTTCATTTATGGTATGGTGCAGAAGAGAAGTTTCATCTCCAGTTAGTTAGTATTGATATTGATTTTACCTTTAAGTCTCCTTGGGCTTATAACTGACCGACTTGAGGATACTGTTTGCTATCTGCAGGTAGTATAGAATATTTGATCTCTCGTTCAGGACAAGCAGTTCAATTTAATCGAGCATTTTACTTGTAATGTGTATATAACTATTAATAAATTTTTGATATAAAAAAAGCATATTATTTTTTCTGTAAGAGTGACTACTCGCGAAGTTGCGCCATTCGCTCCAAATGTGCATGTAGATGTTCTCTTTTTACTTATTGTGATATACTGCAAGAACAGAAAGATAACTAATGTTTATATTTCTATTGGCTCAAATATAGGGGATCGCTTTTCTAATTTACAAAAGGCTGCTTCCTTCTGAAGGAAGACTATTTTAAGGATCTAAAATTTTCAATTATTCTGGAAATTAAGGCTATTCTACCAAGTGGTGCTCCAGTTGAGTGGGACAAGCCATTTTAAAACATGGTTTTGTATGGAAGTTGTTCTTCTTCTGAAGAGCTATTAGAAGGTCTAAAATAAATTGAGTGTGACAGGCCTTCTACAGGTCTATGAAAAATGAACAACTCGTCTTATTGGTTTGGATATTTTATTATGGGATGATTTGACACTTGAGACGCCCTACCTTAAGATTCCTCATCCGGAATTAATGAACAGACCATTTTT
>NZ_NJBR02000001.1:0-732 GCF_002204235.2 Wolbachia endosymbiont of Wuchereria bancrofti | reverse complement strand
AAGCAAAAGCAACAAAAAGTGAATATCTTTACAACAAATCTCCAGAGCTAATTGAAGCAGAACAAAATCAGGCCATAGTTTTACGCATAGCCTTAGAATTTCCTGAAATCTTGAACCATCCTATATATTTTGAGCAATTTTCCCATTTTGAATTTACTAATGTAAAGATAAAAAGATTGCAACAGCATATAATTAATGTAGCAAATAATGGAAGTGAACTCAATAAAGAGGTTTTATTACAAGAGTTAGAGCAGTTTAACATTGATGGAACCATAAAGCTTATATTTGAAAGGACTAGCGTACTAAACAGTCAATTAAACAATGGGAAATCTGCGAAAACTGTATGGAATAATATAGTGTTACGGGAGGAATTAAATGTATTACAAAGAGAAAGAATCGAAGCAAGGCTAGGCGGTGATTTTGACTTAGAGGAAAGACTAATAGAACAAATAGAGCAAATAGAAAGTAATATACGAGAAATGCAAATGGAGTTTATTCAAAAATAGATTGCTATATTTTTAGATTGTTTGTCGTTCTTGTTGCTTTCTGCGCTGAGTCATAAAACAATAGACTTCCTGCACGGCTACCTGTCATTCAAGCAGCTCACAGAAATGCAGAAAACTACTTGATAAATTTCAAACAACCTAATTATCTTAGCAGTAAGGGTATCTTTGACTCACAGCTTATTTTTGACCTGCGCAGGTTCAATGATAAAATTCAGTAAAAAACTCA